>DASQDO010000425.1:0-7221 GCA_035634135.1 Actinomycetota bacterium | reverse complement strand
CCGCCGCTGGGGACTCGAGGCTTCGGTGCTGGGCGAGGTGTCGAAGGACGGCCGCCTCAAGGTGCTCGCCGGCGGCGAGACCGTCGTCGACGCGCCGGCCGAGGCGCTGGCGGAAGAAGGCCCGGTCTACCAGCGCCCGTTCGAGCGCCCGGCATGGCTGGACGAAGTGCAGGCCGCGCCCGTCGGCGACACGGCCCCCCCAGACCCGCGCACCGCGTTCCTCCAGCTGTTGTCGTCTCCCGGCATCGCGTCGAAGCGATGGGTCTGGGAGCAGTACGACCACATGATCTTCCTCGGCACGCTGCACGGCCCCGGCTCCGACGCCGCGGTCATCCGGCTGCCGGGAACGGACGTCGCCGTCGCGATCACGGTCGACGGGCCCGGCCGCCTCTGCTACCTCGACCCCTACGAGGGCGCGCTCCACGCGGTCGCCGAGGCGGCGCGCAACGTCGCTTGCTCCGGTGCGAAGCCGCTCGCGGTGACGAACTGCCTCAACTTCGGGAACCCCGAGAAGCCCGACGTGATGTGGCAGTTCGCCGAGGTCGTCCGCGGCATCGGCGACGCCTGCCGGGCCCTCGCGACGCCGGTCACCGGCGGGAACGTGTCCTTCTACAACGAGACGATGGGCCGCGCGATCTACCCGACGCCGGTGATCGGCATGGCGGGCGTGTGCCACTCACCGGAGCAGGCGGTGGGGTTCCGGTTCCGCGCCGACGGTGACGTCCTTCTACTGCTCGGTTCGCCCGACCCCGATGCCTTCGGCGGCAGCGAGTACGCAAAGGTCGTAAACGTCGCGATCGGTGGGAAGCCACCGGCCCTCGATCTCGTTGCAGAGAGACGTCTGCACGATCTCCTCTTCGAGGCGGCCGGCGCAGGTGTGCTTCGGTCCGCACACGACGTTTCATCGGGGGGGCTTGCCGTGACGCTCGCCGAGTCGGCGATTGCAGGAGGGAAGGGGTTCGAGCTGAGCGCATTCGAGGGAGAGCCCCACAGGGCACTGTTCGCCGAGCCCGCGTCGTGCGTGGTCGTCACCACCGACGACGAAGACGCGCTGCGTGCGCTGGCGGACGGAGCCGGCGTCCCGGTGACCCGGCTCGGCATCGTAGGCGGCGACGCCTTGCGCTTCGGCTCGTTCGACGTATCGCTCGAAGAAGCAACCGCCGCATTCGAAACCGCCCTGCCCGAGCGCCTCTCGGCTACCATCGACGCATGAGTGGGGAAGCTCGTGACGCCTGCGGCGTCGTCGGCATCTACGCCCCCGGTGAGGACGTCGCCCGGCTGACCTACTACGGGCTCTACGCCCTTCAGCACCGGGGGCAGGAGGCCGCGGGCATCGCGGTCTCGGACGGCCAGACGATCCTCGTCTACAAGGAGCTCGGCCTCGTCTCGCAGGTGTTCGACGAGACGGTGCTGAACAGCCTGCGCGGGACGCTGGCGATCGGCCACGTCCGTTACTCCACGACCGGCTCCACCTCGTGGGAGAACGCGCAGCCGTCGTTCAAGTCGTCGCCTCACGGCCAGGTCGCGCTCGCGCACAACGGCAACCTCGTGAACTCGGTGGCGCTGAAGCGCCGGCTCGAAGAAGCCGGAGGCGACCCGACGCCGGAGGCCGCGCGACTCCCGTCCTCGTCCGACACTGAGCTCGTCGCCGCGCACATCGCACGCGCCAACACCGGAGACATGCGACGGGCGATCCTCGACGTGCTGCCGGGGCTCTCGGGCGCGTTCTCGTTCACGATCATGGACGAGCGACGCGTGTACGGCGCCCGCGACCCGTGGGGGTTCCGGCCGTTGTCGATCGGCCGTCTCGAAGACGGATGGGTGCTCGCGTCCGAGACCTGCGCCCTCGACCTGCTCGGCGCCCGTTTCATCCGCGACGTCGAGCCCGGCGAGCTCGTCACGATCGGGCCGGAAGGCCTCGAGAGCGAGCGCTTCGCGCCGGCGCGCTACGCGACGTGCGTGTTCGAGCACGTGTACTTCGCCCGCCCCGACTCGACGCTGATGGGCCAGAACGTCTACGCCACCCGCTACCGGATGGGCCAGCGCCTCGCGCAGGAGGCCCCCGTCACAGGCGAGCTCGTCATGCCGGTGCCCGACAGCGGCGTGCCCGCCGCGCAGGGCTTCGCGCAGGCGTCGGGGATCCCCTACGGCGACGGCTTCGTGAAGAACCGCTACGTCGGCCGCACGTTCATCCAGCCGACGCAGTCGATGCGCCAGCAGGGGATCCGCACGAAGCTCAACCCCGTCCGCGAGGTCATCGAGGGCAAGCGCGTGGTCGTCCTCGACGACTCGATCGTGCGCGGCAACACGACGCGTCAGATCGTCGCGATGCTGCGGGACGCCGGCGCGCGCGAGGTCCACATGCGCGTCTCGTCCCCGCCGATCAAGTGGCCGTGCTTCTACGGGATCGACATGCCCGACCAGGACGACCTCATCGGCTCGCGCATGTCCGTCGACGAGATCGGCGCGCACATCAAGGCCGACTCGCTGGCATACCTGTCGATCGACGGGATGCTCACGTCGACCGGCATCCCGTCCGACGACTTCTGCACCGCCTGTTTCTCGTCGCGCTATCCGGTCCCGATCCCGAGCGAGGAGCTCCGCAGCAAGCACGTGCTCGAGCAACCCGATCCCGCGACGGCATGGCAACCGGAGACCGGCTGACCGAGCTCGAAGCGGCGCTGGCCGAGCGGGACGCTCGCATCGCCGAACTCGAGGAGCTCGACAAGCATAAGAACGACTTCGTCGCGACGGTGTCGCACGAGCTCCGGACCCCCATCACCGCGATGATCGGCGCCGCCAAGACGCTGCTGCGCGGCGGCGACCAGATGTCGGCCGAGGAGCGCGCGTCGTTCCTCGAGATGATCGAGCGTCAGGGCGATCGTCTCCTTCGTCTCACGCGCGGTGTCCTCGCCGGCGCGCAGGTCGAGTCGGGCGCGGCCCTCCGGCGCGAGAAGGTCGACCTGGGCGCGCTGGCCCGCGACGTCGCCGACGAGCTGCTGTCGACGGGGCGTTCGACGCACGAGGTCGAGGTGAACGCCGAGCCCGAGGGCGCGTCGGCGTGGGGCGACCCGACCGCGCTCCGGCAGATCATGTCGAACCTCGTCGAGAACGCACTCAAGTATTCGCCGGAGGGGTCGAAGGTAAGAGTTGGGGTCTTGGACCTTTCTTCCGAGACCCTCCTCGAAGTGTCCGACGAAGGTCCGGGCATCGACGCCGGCTCCGTCGGGACGATCTTCGAGAGGTTCAAGCAGATGGAGTCGTCGCGCAGCGGAGGCTTCGGCCTCGGTCTCTACATCGTGAAGAACCTGGTCGAGCAGCACCGCGGCACGATCGAGGTGTCGGGCGAAGCGGGGGCCGGGACGACCTTCCGGGTCCGGCTGCCCAAACGGGCGGCGCGACGGGAGCGGTAGGCTTTTCACGGTCCGGCATGCCGGCGGAAGGATGGAGCTCGGTTGGGGAAGCTGAAGGTCCTGGTAGCGGACGACGAGCCCGCGCTCCGCAAGCTCCTGAAGACGAACATGGAGCTCGAGGGCTACGAGACGCTCGAGGCGTCGAACGGCGCCGAGGTGCTTCAGTGCGTCGAGCGCGACAACCCCGACATCATCCTGCTCGACATCATGATGCCGGTCATGGACGGCTGGGAAGTGATGACCGCGCTGGCCGCGAACCCGGAATATGAGCAGAAGGTGATCCTGGTCTCGGCGAAAGCGTCCGACGACGCGCAGCTCCAAGGCTGGGAGCTGGGGGCCGACGAATACATCACGAAGCCGTTCGACCTCGAGTCGCTACTGCAGCGAGTAAGGGACGTAGCGGCGCGCACGGAAGCCGAGTCTGAAGCCCGAAGGGCCGAAGCGATCTCGGAGCTGCAGAACCTCTAAGAAGCTGCGGCGTTCACGGTCGTGCCCGGCAGGACCAGGCCCTCGTGCGTCCGGAACGGCTCTTCGTTCTTCTCGAGGGCCGCGCGTAGCTCTTCGACCTGGTCCGGCGGCAGCTCGCTGACGAGCGACGCGAGAGCCCCGGCCACCTCGCTCGTGAACTCCCATGACTGCGCGAACGACTCGTACTTCCAGTCCACCGGCATCTCTTCGATCGTGACGTCGGAGAAGCCGGCGTCGGCGAGGAGGGAGCGCAGCGCGTCGTGGTCGGCGAGCGAGAATATCCCTCCCGGCCCGAAGGGGTCGTGCGCCGGCTCGTGACCGAGCTGCATCATCGTCATCCCGGTCGTCGTGACCCACGGATTCTTCTCGGGGCCCGCCCAGACGCTGAGCGCGAGACGGCCACCGTCCTTGAGCACACGACGGCATTCCTTCAACGCGGACTGCGGGTCGAGCATGAGCATGAAGCCCCAGCGGCAGACGATCCCGTCGACGGAGTCGTCGTCGAGGTCCATCCGCTCGGCGTCGAGGACGCGCGTCTCGACGTTGCCGAGACCGAGCTGCTCGGCCCGCCTGCGCGCGGTCTCGACCATCTGCGGTGCGAAGTCCGTGACGATCACGCGTCCGGTGTCGCCGACCAGGGGGGCCGCGAGGAACCCGTTGTCACCGACTCCGCCGGCGAGGTCGAGGATCACGTGTCCCGGCTGCGGCTCGACCCGCCCGACGAGCCACTCGGCGACGTGGCGGGTAGTGGCCCACATGAGGTCGCGATGGCGCTCCCACCCAGGAGCCATCCGGTCCCAGGTGTCGCGGCTTTCGTCGCGGGCGTCGGCCACCTAGAGGTCGTCCATCGCCGCCCGGCGGCGCGCTTCGTACTCCTCCTGCGTGATCAATCCCTCGTCGAGGAGCTTCTGCAGCGCCCGCAGACGGTCGGCCGGGGCGGGTCTGCCGATCTCGACCGCCGGGGCCTTCTGCTTCTGCGAGTGTCCGTACAAGTAAAGCCCGATCACGCCGAGCCAGCTCCCGAACAACCCGATCAGGAAGCCCACGATCCCGGGGACGTTGGCCGACGGAGCCAGTGCAAGGCCGACGAAGCCGGGCGCGAGCGCAAGCAGGATCCCGACGAAGAAGAAGATCTCGATAGGCCCCAAGTTCATTCGCTCACCTCCTAGCCGCGCCCATTATGGGCCGAGTTACGCTTCGGGCCATGTCTTGTCGCTACGACGTCTCCAACGGCGTCGCCGTCGTCACCCTCGACCGGCCCGACGTCCTCAACGCCTTCGACGACGAGCTCGGGTTCGCCCTCCTCGACGCCGTCCGCCGCGCCTCCGACGACGACGCCGTCCGCTGCATCGTCCTCACGGGGGCCGGGCGGGCGTTCTCGTCCGGCGAGGACCTCGGCGCCCTCCAGGCCGACTACGAACGCGGAGAGGCCCCCCCGCTGGGCAACACGCTGATCGAGCGCTACAACCCGTTGATCCGCGCTCTCCGCGCCGCGCCCAAGCCCGTGCTCGCCGCGGTCAACGGCGTCGCCGCGGGGGCGGGCGCGAGCATTGCGCTCGCATGCGACTTCCGCATCGCGTCCGACAAGGCGAAGCTCGTCCTCGCGTTCATCAAGGCGGGACTCGTGCCCGACTCCGGCGCGGTCTGGTTCCTCCTGCGGACGTGTGGCGCGAGCCGCGCCTGGTACCTCGCCGCGACCGGCGATCCGATGTCCGCAGAGGAAGCGGAGGCGTGCGGCATCTTCCACCGCGTCGTCCCGGTCGACGAGTTCGAGGGCGCATGGCGCGCCTGGGCGGAAGAGCTGGCGGCCGGCCCCACCCGGGCCTACGCCCTCACGAAGCAGCTCGTGAACCACGCGGCGTCGGCGAGCCTCGACGACCAGCTCGACCTCGAGGTCGACGCGCAGACGCAGGCGGGCGCGACCGCCGACCACCTCGAGGGAGTGCGCGCGTTCCTCGGCAAGCGACGACCGGACTTCAAAGGCCGCTAGTGGCGATCCCGAAGCTCAAGACCGACGTGCTCGTCATCGGCGCGGGCGCGGCCGGGCTGTTCGCGTCGATGCACCTCCCCGAGGGAACGGACGTCCTCGTCGTCGACAAGGGCCGCAAGGGACAGGGCTCGTCGCCGTGGGCACAGGGTGGCGTCGCAGCCGCGCTCGGCCCCGAGGACTCGCCCGACCTCCACGCGCAGGACACGATGCGCGTGGCCGCGGGACACGCGGACCCGTCTGCCGTCGCGGTTCTCGGCTACGAGCCCCCCTCGTGAATCCGCCAGCTCGCCGAGCGTGGGAGTGACTTCGACCGCACTCCCGAAGGCGAGCTGCATCTCGCCCGCGAAGGCGGACAGTCGGTAGCGCGCTCCGCGCACGCGGGCGACGCGACCGGGGCGGCGATCATGAAGACCCTGCGCGAGAAGGCGACTCCCCGTGTTCGCCGCATCGAGGGGACGTGTCTCAAGCTCGCAGTCGTCGACGGTCGTTGCGCAGGCGCGTGGATCCTCACCGACGAAGGCATCGTCGAGGTCGGCGCGACGTCGACCGTCCTCGCCACGGGCGGGGTCGGCGGGCTGTTCCGCGCGACGACCAACCCGGCGGGTGCGACCGGTGACGGTCTCGTGCTGGCCTGGGAGGCGGGGGCCGGGCTCGCCGACGTCGAGTTCGTCCAGTTCCATCCGACCGCGCTCGCGCTCGACGACCGGCAGCAGCGTCCGTTGATCACCGAAGCGCTCCGCGGAGCGGGAGCTCACGTCGTCGACTCCGAAGGCCGGCGGTTCCTCTTCGAGCACCACTCCGACGGAGAGCTCGCGCCGCGCGACGTCGTCGCACGCGCGATCGCGTCGCGTCACTCGTGGCTCGACTGCCGCCATCTCGATCCGGAGCTGCTCGAGAGCGAGTTCTTCACGGTGATGGCCGCGTGCAGAGAGTCCGGCATCGACCCGCGCACCGACCTCATCCCGGTCGCGCCCGCCGCGCACTACTTCATCGGAGGCGTCCAGACCGACCTCGACGGTCGTTCGTCCGTGCCGCGTCTGTACGCGGTCGGCGAGTGCTCCAACACCGGCGTGCACGGAGCGAACCGGCTCGCCGGGAACTCGCTGGCGGAGGCGTTGGTCTTCGGCCGCCGGGCCGCGCGTGCGATCGCGGGCCAGAGGGCGGGCAAGCTGAAGTCGCTCCCGGACGCCCCCGCGCTCAAGCCCTCGGACGCGTCCCTGGAAGAAGGCTGGGAACGCGTCCGCTCGGCGACGTCGGCCGCTCTCGGGATCGAACGGAGTCCGGCCCCCATGGCAGCAGTGGCCGGCGACCTCGCGGAGCTGGCGATCCTCCCGCTCAGCGACGCCCCCG
>DASQDO010000424.1:0-4830 GCA_035634135.1 Actinomycetota bacterium | reverse complement strand
CTTCGCAGTGGCCGCGCTGACGTTCGCGGGCTGGGCGCTCTTGCGGGACGACCCCTCCGGCGGGTTGCTCGCCGCGGTCGCCGTGCTCATCATCGCCTGCCCCTGCGCTCTGGGCCTCGCGACGCCTACCGCGATCATGGTCGGGACCGGGCGCGGCGCGGACCTCGGGATCCTGATCAAGAGCGCGGACGTGCTCGAGCGGACGCGATCGATCTCGACGGTGCTGTTCGACAAAACGGGGACGCTGACGCGGGGTTCGATGTCGTTGACGGACGTCGAAGCGACGGGCGCCGACAAGGACGAGCTGCTGAGCTTCGCCGCGGCGGTCGAAGCCGACAGCGAGCATCCGATCGGAGCGGCGATCGCGGCCGCGGGACCGCGCGACCGGCTGCCGGTCGAGGGCTTCGAGGCGGTCGCCGGCTTCGGGGTGCGCGGGCGCGTCCGGGGTGTCGAGGTGTGGGTCGGGCGCCGCAAGCTCATGGCCGAAGCGGGCCTGGTCATCCCCGAGCGTCTCGAGGAACGCGCGTGCGAGCTGGAGGACGCCGGGAAGACCGCCGTGTTCGCGGGTTGGGAAGGCGAGGCCAGGGGAGTGCTCGCGGTGTCCGACACCGTGAAGGACGGAGCCGCTGCCGCCGTGCGCTCGCTGCAAGCGATCGGGCTGCGGGTCGTCATGGTGACCGGGGACAACGCACGCACCGCGGCCGCGGTCGCCGGCGAGCTCGGTCTCGACGGAGTCCTAGCCGAGGTCCTCCCTCAGGACAAGGTCGCGGAGGTCGCGCGCCTCCAGGACGCGGGCGAGGTCGTCGCGATGGTGGGGGACGGGGTCAACGACGCGCCGGCCCTGGTGCAGTCGGACCTCGGGATCGCGATCGGGACGGGCACGGACGTGGCGATCGAGGCCGGAGACCTCACGATCATGAGCGGCGACCCCCGCAACGTCGAGCTCGCGATATCGCTCGCCCGCCGCACGCACCGAACGATCGTGCAGAACCTCTTCTGGGCGTTCGGCTACAACGTGGCCGCCATACCGCTGGCGGCCATGGGATTGCTGAGCCCGGTGCTCGCCGGCGCGGCGATGGCCTTCTCGAGCGTGAGCGTGGTGACGAACTCGCTGCGCCTGCGCGGCTTCCGCAAACGCTAGACCGAGACCCCCATCTTTACGGCCGCTGCGGGAGCCGGCTTGGCGAAGTAGAAGCCCTGGCCCGTGCGGCAGCCGAGAGCGGCCAGCGCGTCGAGCTGGTCGCGGCTCTCGATCCCTTCGGCGACGATGCCGAGGCCGAGCGTCTGGCCGAGCTGGACGACGGCGCGCGCCAGCGCCGCCTCGCCCGCGGCCCCCGTGATGCCTGCGACCAGCTCGCGGTCGATCTTCAGCACGTCGATCGGGAAACGGCGCAGATACGACAGCGACGAGTAGCCGGCGCCGAAGTCGTCGACGGCGATCGTGACCCCGAGCTCCTTGAGCCGTCGCAGCGACTCCGACGTGACGGGGTTGTCCTGGACGAGCGAGGTCTCGGTGATCTCCAGCGTCAGGCTCCCGGGTTCTACGCCGGCGGCAGCGAGCGCCTCCGTCACGTCGCCGACGAGGCTGCGGTCGCGGAGCTGGCGCGCCGAGACGTTCACGCACATCCGGACCGGTCCCGCGGAACGGCTCCACACGCCGAGCTGCGCGCAAGCGCGTCTGAGCACGAACCTTCCGATGTCGACGATGAGCCCGTTGCGCTCGGCTATCGGGATGAACACGGCCGGTGGGACGTCGCCGCGCACGGGGTGATGCCACCGGAGCAGCGCCTCCATCGAGACCACCTCGTTCGAGGCCAGGTCGACGATCGGCTGGTAGTGGAGGTCCAGCTGCTCGCGGACGATGGCGTTGCGAAGGTCCGCCTCGAGCTCGAGCTCGGCCGCGATCTGCTGGCGCAGCTCCGCCTCGAAGACCTCGATGCGCGCCTTGCCGTCGTTCTTCGCCTTGTACATCGCCGCGTCGGCGTCGCGCAGCAGAGACGCTGCGGTCGCGCCGGACGCAGTCGAGACCGCGATCCCGATGCTGGCGTGGACGTTCAGGGACACGCCGTCGATCACGACGGGCTGCTCGAGCTCGTACATGACCCGGGTCGCGACCCGCATCGCGTCGGTCGGTGCGGCGATGTCCTCGAGCAGCACGGCGAACTCGTCTCCTCCGATACGGGACGGCGTGTCGGTGGCGCGCGTGGCGTCCTCGAGACGCCGCGCCAGGACGCGCAGCAGCTCGTCCCCGACGCCGTGACCGTGCGTGTCGTTCACGACCTTGAAGTCGTCGACGTCGAGATAGAGGACGCCGAGCAGCTCGCCGGTCCTCTGCCCCCGTCTGAGAGCGTGGGCGATCCGGGCCTCGATCGACGCGCGGTTCGCGAGGCCGGTGACGGGACACTCCGTGGCGCGGCGTTCGAGCTGCCGGCGCCGGGCGCGCAGCCCAACGAGCAGCACGACGACGAGGAGGCCCGTGAGCGCGAGGCCGGCGAGGAGTACCCACGCGAGCTGGTCGCCCTTCTCGAGCGGTTGCAGCAGCTCCGCACGCGGGGCCGACGCGAGCAGCGTCCAGTTGGTGCCGGCCACGTCCGCGGCGGCGACGTAGCGCTCGGTCCCGCCCTCTTCTACGTAGCCCGTCGACCACGACCGGATCGCGTCCCGGCCCGGCTCGCTCGCGGCGACGACCTTCCCGGTGCCGTCGACGAGCAGCGCGGACCCGTCCTCTATCGGGATGAGGCTCTCGAGGTACGGCTTCAGAGGCGTGGTCGAGACGTCGAACGCGCCGCTGAACACGCGGCTCCCGTGCCGCGTCTCGTAGGGGGTCGCGATCCCGACGATCGGGATGCCCTCGGCGGCGGAGGGGACGACGTCGGAGACGGAGGTACGCCCCGCGACCGCTCCGGCCAGGTGGTCGTACTCGGCGGCGAGGTCGGAGCCGAGGATCTCGGGCTTCGGCGGGTGCACCGCGAGCAACGTGCCCTCGGCGTCCAGCACGACGGCGGCCTCGACCCCGAGCCGCTCCACGGCGGCCGTGAGCTGAGCCTGGGAGACGCCGCGCTCTGCGAGAAGGTCGCCGGCGGCCTCTTTCTCCGCAGTGGCCTGCTCGACGACGTAGGTGCCCAGGAACTCCGACGCGAGGACGGCGCGCTCGCGGAAGCGGCGCTCCAGCCCGCTACGGGCCCCGTCGCGGTTCGCGTGCAACATCACGCCGGCGCCCGCCACGCAGCCCGTGACGATCAGGGCCGGAAGCGTGATCGCAAGGCCCCCGCGGCCGGGCCACCTGCGCCGGCCGCCGCGCTCGCGTGCGTTCATCCCAGCTCTCCTTCGGCCCCTAGCGGACCTTCGTCCGGGTCCGCCCCTATGAGGGTCCGTCGGGACGTCGGGGGGCGTGCTTTAGCCCGGGGGAGGAGCCAGTTACTTCCTGTGTGACGCCGTCAGGAGTCCTCGCAGGCCGTCCTTGTCTCGCCGGAGCACTCGTCGCGGCCCTCGCCGCCGTCCACGGAGTCCGGCCCCTCCTCGCCGTCCAGGAAGTCGTCGCCTGCGTCGCCGAAGAGCTCGTCGCCCCACGTCCCACCGAGCAGACGGTCGTCCCCGTCGCCACCCCTGATCTCGTCGGAGCCGTTGTCGCCGTCGATCTCGTCGTCGCCGCCGGCGCCGCGCAGGACGTCGCCGCCCGAGCCGCCGCGCAGGACGTTGCGCTCCGCAGAGCCGGTGACGTCGAGACGGGTGCGATCCGACTCGACGTTCTCGACGCTCTCGAGCGCCAGCTCCATCACGACGGTCGTGGGCGGGAGGGAGGACTCGTACGTGAACGAGCAGGTCGCCGTGCCGGCGCCGAGGTCGACGACGCCCTCACCGGGGAGACCGAAAAACGACACCCAGTCGCTGCCCGCCCCCCCGTCGAACGTCGCGCCCTGGCGCTCGAACCGCGGCTCGCAGAGGACCGCGTCGTCGCCCGGCCCCCCGGCGGCGACCGTGCCGTCGTAGACCACGACCAAGTCGTCGCCGCCCCCGCCGGAGATCGTGTCGGCACCGGTGTTCGGGTCGAGGAAGTCTGCTCCACCCCGGCCCTCGATCACGTCGTCGCCGCCTCTGCCCTGGAAGGAATCGGGGAGAGGGCCGCCGACCAGGCGGTCGTCGAAATCGGTCCCGACGACGGTGACGAGACGGTCGTCGGAGCCGGGGTCGCGCCGGACGACCTCGATCACGTCCCGGCCCTCGCCGGTAACGACACCCTCGGTGAGGTCCGCGTCGATCGGGCCGGACGCATGCGGGAAAGTGACCTCCCCGCGGATCGCGCGCACGAAGTCGTCGCCCGGCCCGGGGACCATCGACGCGCTCCCGCACGGGTTCCCGAGGAGCCGGTCCGGCCCCGCTCCTCCCTCCATCAGATCTCCCTCCGGGCCGTTGCAGCCCGGCAGCAGCCGGTCGGCACCGCCCCCGCCGAAGAGCCAGTCGTCGACGTAGCCGGGCCCCCCTTGGAGGCGGTCGTTGCCGCCCTCGCCGTACAGGAGGTCGATCGCCCCCGCGCCGCAGACGAGGTCTTTGCCGCCGCCGGCATGGACCTCGTCGCGGCCCTTGCCCGCGTAGATGACGTCGCGACCCGGGGTCCCGGTGATCTCGTCGTCGTCGTCGGTCCCGACGATCGTGGCGGCTCGGCCGAAGCAGCTCGGCGCCGCGGCCGCGGGCGGGACGGGAACGCTCGCCGCGAGCAGCGATACGAGCAGGAGGGTGACGTGGTTTCGTCTCATGGGCTTAGAACGCCCGGCCCCCGTGAATCGTTCCGCTCAGCCCGAGGGCAGCGCCTGCACGGCCTTCAACGCGTTG
>DASQDO010000423.1:0-1823 GCA_035634135.1 Actinomycetota bacterium | reverse complement strand
TGTTCGAGGGACGGAGGTTCAGGTGCCAGTCGTCCGCGGTCACCTCGAGGCCGTCGATGTGGGAGACGCGCCCCTCGCGGCCAAACCGCTCCTTCACCTCCTGGAGCTTCAGCGCGACGTCCCGAACGCGCGTGTTCAGCTCCCCGGTAATGAAGTAGCGCTCGCGGTAGGGCCGAAGGAGCTCCGAGAGCGGGACGCCGGCCTTCGAGACGTGCTCGAGGAGGAGGAGCGCCGGGACCGTGCCGGTGTCGGCCTGGCAGAAGTCGCGGAAGTAGTAGTGCCCCGAGACCTCGCCCGCGAAGACCGCGTCCTCCTCGCGCATCCGGTGCTTGATGAACGCGTGCCCGACGCGATTCACGAGGGGCACCCCGCCCGCCCGCTCGACGGCATGGGCGACCGCCCAGCTCGCGCGTACGTCGTAGATCACCTTGGAGCCCGGCGCCTTGTCGAGCATGAGCTCGGCGAGGAGCGCGGTCACGAAGTCGCCGGGCACGAACTCGCCCGTGTCGTCTACGAAGAAGCAGCGGTCGGCGTCGCCGTCGAAGGCGATCCCGAGGTCGGCTCCCTCCTCGCGCACCTTCGCGACGATGAACTCGCGATTCTCGGGGAGGAGGGGGTTCGGCTCGTGGTTCGGGAAGCTGCCGTCGGGCTCGAAGTAGCACCGGATCGCCTCGACGGGCAGCCGGTCGAGGATCGGCGGAAGCATTGCGCCGGCCATGCCGTTCGCCGCGTCGATGACGACCCGGAGCGGGCGGATCGCGCCGACGTCGACGAAGGAGAGGACCTTCTCGACGAACCCCGGGTAGACGTCGCGACGCTCGACGGTTCCGCTCCTGCCCGCCTCGCCCGGGGCCTCCGCGCGGTCCCGGATCTCGAGGAGGCCGGAGTCGCCGCCGACGGGAAGCGCGCCCCTGCGGACGATCTTCATGCCCGTGTACTCCTTCGGGTTGTGCGAGGCCGTCACCGTGAGGCCGCCGTCGAGGCCGAGGTCGCCCACGGCGAAATAGAGCATCTCGGTGCCCACCATCCCGATGTCGACGACGTCCGCGCCCGCCTCGGTCGCGCCCAGGATCGCGGCCTCCGCCATCGCGGGCGAGGAGACCCGCAGGGCGCGGCCGACGGCGATCCGGCGCGGGCTGAACACCTCGACGTAGGCGCGTCCGATCTTCCGGGCACCCTCCTCGTCGAGCTCAGTGGGGTAGATCCCGCGGACGTCGTACGCCTTGAACACCTTGGGATCGAGCGCCACGGGCGCGGAGTCTATGCCGGGGCCGCGATACCCCCATCGGAGATCGACCTTCGCGCGGTCGTGTCCGTGTGAGAAGATAGAACGGATCCGCGGAAATTGGTCTCGGCCGAAGGGAGAAGTCGATGAGGCGCCGTTCTGCTGTCCTCTTGGTCGTCCTCGTGTTCGGAGCGCTCGTCGCGTCCGCGCAGGCGCGGGCCGCGGCTTCGACCTACTCCGACCTGAGCGGCGACGGCGAGTACGGCTCCCTCGTCTCGCCCGACATCGCGGGCGTACGGATCGAACTCCTGTCGGACGGGATGCTGGACATCGACGTCCCGATCGTGAACGAGCCCACGCAGCTCGCGCGAAGCGAGGTGAACGTGTTCCTGAACACCGACCGCTCCAGGGTGACCGGCAGCGGCGGCTACGACTTCCTGATCAAGGTGAAGGGGCCGGACTCGACGCCGCGGCTCGACCGCTGGGCGAACGGCTGGACGACCGTGCCCGCGCCGTCTCTCCGGGTCGCGTGGAGCAGCGGCCCGAGCATCGACCTGAGCTCGCTCGAGCTCGGCGGCGTGACGTCGTTCGACTTCCT
>DASQDO010000422.1:0-3738 GCA_035634135.1 Actinomycetota bacterium | reverse complement strand
GCGATGCAGAAGCTGCACGCCGACCCCGGCCTCGCGCGGCATCTCGCCGCGGGCGCGGCGCAGACGTGGGAGCAGGAGCTGTCGCCGGAGCGGTGGGGCGGGGAGATCCTCGACGCGCTGTTCCGCTGAGCGGTCAGCCGCGCGAACGGACCGCCCTCTCGCCGCCGCGGCGGCGGAACAGCGGGCGAGGAGCGTCCTCCGGCTCGTGACGCAACGAGGCGACCTGCTCGACGGCCTCGTCTTCGGCCGCTTCCGGCTCGACGGGAGGCGGTGGCGGCGGCGCTTCCTCGGCGGCGACCGGGGGGGCCTCGAGCTCGGTCCACGACCCGTAGTAGCGGCGGTACCTGCGGCGCTCGAGCCTGCCCACGCGGGCGTCGTTGAGCACGAGTCCCGCGACCGCGGCGTCGTGCCTCACGAGCACCTCCAGCGCCTCGCCGGCCTTGTCCTCGAGCGTCTTGCCGTCGCGGACGACGACCACGACCGCGTCGGCCTCGGCCGCCAGCAGCAGGGCGTCGGCGAACGCGAGCAGCGGCGGCGTGTCGACCACGACGACGTCGTACTCGGCGCGTAGCGTCCGGATCGCGTCGACGAGGCGTTCCTGGACCACGCCCCCCTGATACCTCGCCGACCCGGCGTGGACCTCGGCGAAGCCGCCGGGGCTGCGGTGGACCGGCACCTCGGCCAGCTCGCCCGCGACGTAGTCGGCGAGACCGGGACCGCCCGGGTCGCGGTGGCGCCGGTCGGCGCGCAGGTCGGCGTGCACGAGGACGGCGTTGCGGCCGGAGAGCGCGTAGGACGCGGCGAGGTTGCTCGACACCGTCGACTTGCCGTCGCGGGGCTCGGGGCTCGCGACCACGACGACCTTGAGCTCGGCGCCGCGCTCCTCGACGAGCTGCAGCTCGGTGCGCAGCATGCGCACGCCTTCGGCCCCCCATCCCGACGCGCGCTGCACGACGAGGGGGTCCTTCTCGATCCTGCGGTTCCGGACGCGCGGGACGACGGCGAGCACCGGGTATCCGAGCTGCTCCTCCGTACGGTCGCGGCCCGAGATCCGCGGGCGCAGCACGCCGATGGCGACGGCGATCGCGCACCCGAGCAGCAGGCCGACGAGCTGGCCCGCGAACAGCCGGATCGTGCGCGCGGGGATCGCGCCGACGCGCTGCACGATCGGCGACCCCACGACCTCGACCTGGTTCCCGGCGAGGCTGGCCTCGAGCTTGAACGCCTGCTTGGTGCCGAGGAGGCGCGTGTAGATCGCGCTGTACGTGTCGTACTTCGTCTGCGTCTCCGGCGACGCACCGCCGGCGGCCTCCTCGACGGCGAGACGCGCCGAGAAGCGCGCGAGCTGTGCGTCGACCTCGCGGATGCTCGCGTTCACGTCCGCCAGCGCGCGCTCGAGCCGCTCGACGTCCTGCTCGGCGCGGTACTCGACGTAGTTGTTCGCGTAGGCCTCGAGCGTCTCGACGGTGTCGAGGCCCTCGCCGGTGAGCGTGATGCGCAACAGGTCGGTGTTCTCCTCCGCGCCCACGCCGAGCTGCCGGAGGAGCTCGGCCCCCCCGTCGCTCATCCCCAGCTCTTCCGCCGTCTCGGCGGCGACGACGACCGAGCGCACGGCCTCGACCTCGGCGGGCGGGATCCCCTCCTGCGCCGTGAGGACGTCTTCACCGGACGCGGTGAACCCGAACACCTGCACGCGCAGGGTCGCGGTCGCGCTGTAGAGCGCGGTGGCCTCGGGCGGGCGCGTGACGACGGCGAGGATCGTGGCGACGACGACCGCGACGACGACGATCCAGCGCCGTTGCCAGATCATGCGGACGTAGTCGCCGAGGGCGACCCCCCGGCTCAGCCGGGACTCGGGTACGGCCATGGCCCTAGTCGGAGGAAGCTTCCGGGCTCGCGTCCTCGACCAAGCCCATGGCGTCCAGCTCGGCGATCAGACTGGTGATCTGCACGAGCACATTGTCCCTCGGAAGTCCGTATTCGTCCGCGACCTCGTCCGCGAGCTGCTCGACGGTCGCCGCGCCATCCAGGACCTGCCAGACGACGGCGGCCGTCGGGTTCAGGTGATGGACGAGCGAAGAGTCGTGGTTGTAGAGGATGAAGCCGTCACCCATGTCCAGCTCGAGCACGTCCGCGCGCTTGCGCGGGCGGTAGTCGAGAGGGACCGTGATCGCGTCGTCCTCGGATGCGGGGTCGCGTGCCATCTGACTCACAGCATGTACCTATCCGCGACTTCGGGTGGCAGCACGAGGAAGCGCGCGCTGCGCGCCATGATCTCGAGGTCGAAGCGCAGCGAGCGGTTCGTCAGGTGGTACAGGTCGAACTGGTGCGCGAGGTACTTCGCCTCGATCGAGTTCCCGTAGCCGACCTTGACGGTGCCCCACCCGGTGAGCCCCGGCCGCACCTCGTGCCGGACGTCGTAGTGCGGCACGTGCGTCTTCAGGATCTCGGCGAAGAACGGGCGCTCGGGGCGCGGTCCCACCAGGCTAATGTGGCCCACGAGCACGTTGAAGAACTGCGGCAGCTCGTCGATCTTGAAGCGCCGCAGGAACGCGCCGACCCGCGTGGTCCGCGCGTCGTCGGACGTGGCCCACGCGGGGCCCGACCGCTCGGCGTCCGGACGCATGCTCCGGAACTTCAGCAGCGTGAAGGTCCGGCCCCCGCGCCCGATCCGCTCCTGCATGTAGAAGACGGGCCCGCGGTCCTCGATCCAGAGCGCGGCCGCGACGAACGGGAGCACGGCGATCGTGGCCGTGGCACCCGCGAGCGCGACCGCGAGGTCGAGCGCGCGGTGCAGGCCTGCGGAGATGCGTGAGGAACGGGGAGCGGGAGGGTCGCCGTCGAGGAGCTCGAGCCGGCAGCGCATGCGAGCGACCGCCGACAACGGGAAGACCGGGACGCCGGCCTCTTCGAGCCTCCGGAGGTCGGCGAGCAGCGACGCGTCGCACTCGAACGAGTCGGGGACGGCGACGATCGGCGCGAACTCGCGGCGTGCTCCCCATCCGTTGCGGGTGCGCATCGGCGCCGCGAGCAGGTCTCTTACGCCGTGAGCGTCGAGGAGGTGGAAGCCCTTCTCGCCGCGCAGGTACGAAGGAAGCTCCTCGCCTACGACGAGCACGTCCGGGCGCACCCAGGGGGGCCGCGCCCGCCGCGGCAACAGCGCTACCGCCGACGACGCGTCCTCGACCGCCCGCGGGGTCCAGACGACCCTCAGGTCGCCTTCCGTCGAGGTGACTGCGGGGGCCGCGGCCTGCTCTTCGACCGGGAGGACGATCACACGGTGCTCCTCAGCGACGGAGTCGTGCGCTTCGCGAGGGTGACGGCCGTTGGCAGGGGCTCGGGTGGCCGCGTGCGTCTCGGGACTCGAAGTCTCGAAGGCCAAACCTTTCCTCCCGCGCCTAGTGTCCCGCGCCGCCCGGCGCCGCCGAGCTTGCCTTACTCTCCGCCACCGGGCCGCCGCGGACCGGAGTCGGACGATACCTCGTCCGGGGGTTCCGACCCGCCCGATTGGGTGGTCCACAGCCTATGTCTTCCAGCCAAATCCTTCCACTGTTTTTTCTTGGGAATTCGACGAATTTGGCCGGCGCGACGCCCCTTTGATGACGTTAACGCCGAATTTGGGAGTTCGTTAGCTCGTGGCGCGGAACCACGCGACGGTCTGCTTGAGCCCGTCGTCGAGCCCGACCTGCGGCGACCATCCCAGCTCGCGGCCCGCCTTCGAGGGGTCGACGGCGATCC
>DASQDO010000421.1:0-5899 GCA_035634135.1 Actinomycetota bacterium | reverse complement strand
GACGCGGAGCGGCACGCTCGGGGTCGCCCGCCGCGGCTCCCGCGCGAAGCCGCGCAACGCCGCCGCGGTGCGCCCGGTGTCGTGGTCCGACCCTGCCGGCCTGCTGATGACGACGACCGGCGTCCTCGTGCTCGTCGGCCTCGTGATGATCCTGTCGGCGAGCCTCTGGAACAGCGAGGCGTCGCCGTTCCTCTACTTCAACAAGCAGGCGTTGTGGGCCACGATCGGCCTCACCGGCTTCTTCGTCTTCTCGCGTTACGACTACAAGCGTCTGAAGGGGCTCGGCTACAAGCTCCTGCCGTTCGTCGTCGTGATGCTGCTCGTCGTGCTGATCCCGGGCATCGGCACGAACGTAGGCGGGAGCTCGCGCTGGTTCCGACTCGGCCCGCTCTCGTTCCAGCCGTCCGAGGCGGCCAAGCTCGCGCTGATCCTGTTCGCCGCCGACGTCTTCTCGCGCAAGAAGGAGGCGAAGTTCAAGGACTTCGCCCACGCCGCGCTCCCGATGATCCCGGTCATGGGGCTGTTGGCCGCGCTCGTGATGCTCCAGCCCGACCTCGGGACGACGTCGCTGCTCGGGTTCATCGGCTTCGGCATGCTGTTCGTGGCCGGCGCGCGTCTGCGGCACCTGCTCCCGTTCGCGGCCGCCGGCGGCGCTCTCGCGCTGGGGGCCGCGCTGTTCGAGCCGTACCGCCGGGCGCGCATCCTCGCGTTCCTCAACCCCTGGGCCGACCCGCTCAACACCGGCTACCACACGATCCAGTCGCTGATCGCGCTCGGGTCCGGTGGATGGTTCGGCGTCGGCC
Organism: Actinomycetota bacterium; assembly: GCA_035634135.1. Lineage (GTDB taxonomy): Bacteria > Actinomycetota > CADDZG01 > CADDZG01 > WHSQ01 > JALZEG01. Next base: position 5,096 of record DASQDO010000421.1, on the reverse strand, counting down.
TCGGCGCGAGCCGGCAGAAGTGGACCTACGTCCCCAACGCGCACACGGACTTCATCTTCGCCATCCTCGGCGAGGAGATGGGGCTGCTGGGCACGCTCGTGATCGTCGGGCTGTTCGCGTTCCTCGGGTACCTCGGCATCACGACGGCGCGCCGCGCTCCCGACCGCTTCGGGATGCTGCTCGCGGCGGGGATCACGATCTGGATCACGCTCCAGGCCCTCGTGAACATGGGCGCGGTCACAGCCGCGTTGCCGATCACCGGAGTGCCCCTCCCGCTCGTGTCGTTCGGCGGGACCTCGCTCGTCATCTGCCTCCTCGCGATGGGGATCCTCACGAACATCGCGCGGCAGGGTCGACGCGCCTGACCGCCTCGACCGCGTGACCAACGTCGTAATCGGGGCCGGGGGGACCGGCGGGCACATCTTCCCGGGGCTCGCGCTCGCCGGTGCGATCGAAGAGGCGGAGCCGGGGGCCCGGGTCGACTTCGTCGGGACCGAGCGCGGGCTCGAGAAGACCTTGATCCCGAACGCCGGATATCCGCTGCACATGATCGACGTGCTGCCGCTCCAGAGGAAGCTCGGGATCGAGCCGCTGCTGGCCGGGCCGGCGCTCGTGCGCGCGACCTGGCAGGCGCGGCGGCTGCTGCGGTCGCTCGGCGCCGACGTGGCCGTCGGCATGGGGGGCTACCCGAGCCTGCCGGTGATCGTCGCCGCGTCCTCGATGCGCCTCCCCTGCCTGCTGCACGAGTCGGGCGCCGTCGCCGGCCTTGCGAACAAGATCGCCGGACGGCTCACGCCGAACGTCGCGCTCTCGTTCGACGAGGCCGCGAGCGCGTTCAAGCGGCCGACGCGGACGACCGGCATGCCGCTGAGCGGCGCCATCGCGCACATGGACCGCGCCGCCCTCCGCGCGGAGGCGCGCGCGGCGTACGGCCTCGACGACGATCGCGTCGCGGTGCTCGTTATGGGGGGCAGCCTCGGGGCGCTGAGCCTCAACGAGCTCGCGCTCGGCCTCGCCGCGCGCTGGAAGGCGCGCGATGACGTCCGGATCATCCTGAAGGCCGGGCGAGGGCATCTCGAAGCCGCGCAGAAGAAGCTCTCGGAGCTGGGGGCCGGCCACGTCGTCAACGCGATGGAGTTCCTCGACCGGATGGAGCTCGCCTACGCGGCCGCCGACGTCGCGATCACGAGGGCGGGGGCCGGGACCGTCGCCGAGCTCCCGGCCGCGGGTCTGCCGGCGGTCCTCATCCCCGATCCCCATGCCCCGGGCGACCACCAGACCCTGAACGCCCAGCCCCTGGTAGAGGCAGGCGCCGCCTACGTCGTCGCAGACGCAGAGGCGCGGCCCGAGCGCGTCGGCCCGCTCCTCGAGGAGCTGATCGACGACCGAGCCCGGCTCGCAGCGATGGGCGAGAAGGCGAAGGGGCTCGCGAGGCCTCGGGCAGCCGCGGACCTGGCGGCCTGGGTCCTCGAGCTCGCCGGGCGGGGACGACGAAGGAAGAAGCGATGAGAGAAAGCGACAGAGCTTCCCACGTGCTGCGTCCGGAGAACACGCTGGACGAGGCGATGCGCGCGCTGCAGTCGAACCGCGAAGGCGTCGCCGTCGTCGTGGACGGCGACGACCGCATGCTGGGGACCGTCATCGACGCCGACATCCGACGCGCGACGCTCAACGACATCTCGCTGTCGGCGCCGGTCACCGCCGTGATGTCGCGCAACCCCGTGCGCGCCGAGTCCGGCGCGACGAAGAGCGAGCTCCTGGACCTCATGAGGCTGCACCGGCTGAGGGCGATCCCGATCGTGGACGACGAAGTCCTCGTCGACGTGAGGTCCCTCACGAGCGTGGTCGAGGACGAGATCCTGCCGGTGACCGTGATCATGGCCGGAGGCGAGGGCCGCAGGCTCCGCCCGCTGACCGAGACGGTCCCGAAGCCGCTCGTGCCCATCGGCGACCGACCCGTCGTCGAGGGCGTGATCGGCCCGCTGCGCCGCGCGGGCGTCAAGGACATCACGCTCGCGCTCAACTACAAGGCGGAGCTCATCCAGGAGCACCTGGGAACGGGCGAGCGTCTCGGCGTGTCGCTGCGCTACATGATCGAGAAGGAGCGGATGGGGACCGCCGGCGCGCTGTCGCTGCTGCCGGAGACACCCGACCGCCCGATCTGCGTCTCGAACGCGGACATCGTCACGACGATGAGCTTCGCGCGCCTGTTCGACTACCACTGGCACCACCGCGCGGCGATCACGGTCGCCGCGACCTGGCACACGTCGGCCATCCCCTACGGTGTGCTGCGGACGGCCGGCCACTACATGCTCGGGATGATCGAGAAGCCCGAGCAGCGCGAGCTCGTCAGTGGTGGCATCTACGTGCTCGACCCGGAGGTGCTGCGCTTCATCCGCGGGCGCGCTCCTCTCGACATGCCCGACCTGGTCGCGGACGTGCTGGCGGAGGGGCTCCCCGTCTGCGTGTTCCCGATCCTGGAGACGTGGGTCGACATCGGACGCATCGAGGATCTCGAGCGCGCGCGGGCGGCGCTCCAGCTGAGCGAGGAGGACTGATGGGTTCCTGGGACGGACGCAAGGTGATGGTGACGGGCGGCGAGGGCTTCATAGGGAGCAACCTCGTCGACCTGCTGCTCCACGAGGGCGCGGACGTCCGCTGCCTCGTCCACTACAACCCCGGCGGGACGTGGGGGTGGCTCGGCCGCGTCGAGGACGACGTCGAGATCGTTCCGGGCGACGTGCGCGACGGGGAACGGGTCCAGCAGGCGGTCGAGGGCCGCGACGTCGTGCTGCACCTCGCGGCGCTGATCGGCATCCCGTACAGCTACGGGGCGCCGGAGAGCTACGTGCAGACGAACGTCCTCGGCACGTACAACATCCTCAACGCGGCGCGCCGGCACGAGACCCCTCGTGTCGTGTGCACGTCGACGAGCGAGGTCTACGGGACGGCGCGGACGGTGCCGATCGACGAGTCGCACCCCTTGCAGCCCCAGTCCCCGTACGCGGCGACGAAGATCGGCGCCGACGCTCTCGCGATCAGCTTCCACCGCTCTTTCGAGCTGCCCGTCGCGATCATCAGGCCCTTCAACACCTACGGCCCGCGCCAGTCCACGCGCGCGGTGATCCCGATGATCATCGGCCAGCTCTACGGCGACGCGCCCGAGGTCAAGCTCGGCGCTCTCAGCCCGACGCGCGACTTCAACTACGTCGAGGACACCGCTCGCGGCTTCATGGCGATCGCGGACTCCGACCGGGCCCTCGGCGACGTCGTGAACATCGGCACCGGGCGCGAGGTCTCGATCGGCGAGACCGTCGAGCTCCTGAAGCAGGTGACGGGGATCGACAAGCCCGTCGTCTCCGACGAGGAGCGCATGCGGCCAGGCGGCAGCGAGGTCCACCGGCTGCTGTGCGACAACACGCGGGCCCGTGAGTGGACGGGGTGGGAGCCGCAGGTGACGCTCGAGGAGGGGCTGCGCCGGACGGCCGAGTGGGTCCGCGAGAACCCCGGCGCGCTGAAGACCAAGAAGTACCACGTGTAGATGGGGGACCTCGCGTTCCGCCCCGGCTCGTCGGTCCACTTCGTGGGCATCGGCGGGGCCGGCATGTCGGCGATCGCGAAGGTGCTCCTCGAACGCGGCGTCACGGTCTCCGGGTCCGACCTGAAGGCGTCCCGGCCGGCGACGTTGCTCGAGGCCATGGGCGCCCGCGTCGCGATCGGCCACGACGCCGCGCACGTCTCCGGCGCGGACGTCGTCGTGGTGTCGTCGGCGATCCCCGAGCGGAACCCGGAGCTGCGCGCTGCGCGCGACGCCGGGCTCCGCGTGGCGGGCCGAGGCGAGGCGCTGGCCGCGGTGCTCCGCGACCAGCGCTCGATCGTCGTCGCGGGCACGCACGGGAAGACCACGACTACCTCGATGATCGTGTCGGTGCTGCGCGCCGCGGGGCGCGACCCGACCTATCTGGTCGGCGGGGGGCTCAACGACGCCGGGACGAACGCGAAGTCCGGGCGGGACGACCTCGCCGTGGCCGAGTCCGACGAGAGCGACGGGTCCTTCCTGCTGCTGAGACCGGCGATCGCCGTCGTGACGAACGTCGAGCCCGACCACGTCGACTACTGGGAGTCCGAGGAAGCTCTGCTGGCGGCGTTCGAGCAGTTCGTCGCCTCGACGGATCCGTCCGGGACCGTGGTCGCTCCGGCCGCGCAGCCCGAGGTCGTGGCGTGGGCTCAGGAAGGGCCTGCTGCACACGTGACGTTCGGCGAGGGCGGCGACGTGGCGGCCACCTCGGTCCGGTTCGGCTCCGGCGAGGTCGCGTTCGACCTCGAAGCGGACGGCGAACGCCACCCGGTGCACCTGCGCGTGCCCGGCCACCACAACGTGATGAACGCTCTGGCCGCCGCGGCCGCGTGCCGTGCGGCCGGGCTGCCGGTGGCCGAGGTCGCGGCGGGGCTCGGCGAGTACCGCGGCGTCGAGCGCCGCTGGCACATGCGCGGCGAGGCCCGGGGAGTCACCGTGATCGACGACTACGCCCACCATCCGACCGAGGTGAGCGCGACCTTGGGCGCCGCGCGCCCGGGCCCGTGGGGCCGCGTCGTAGCCGTCTTCCAGCCGCATCGTTACTCGCGCACACGCGCGTTCGCCGGCGAGTTCGGCGCGTCGTTCGCGGGTGCCGACCGCGTCGTCGTCACCGACGTCTACGGCGCGGGGGAGGAGCCCGTGCCGGGCGTGACGGGCAAGCTCGTCGCCGACGCGGTGTGCCGCGCCTTCCCGGGGCGCCCGGTCGCGTATCTCCCGCACCGGGACGAGCTGGTCGCGTATCTCGCGGCGACGTCCAAGCCCGGAGACGCGGTGCTCACGCTCGGGGCGGGCGACGTCACCGCGGTGGGGGAGGAGCTCCTCGAGAGGATCGCCTCCGCGCGATGACGATCGAGGCGCTCGCACGGGCTCTCGAAGAGGCACTGCCCGGGCGCGTCGAGCGCGGGGCGTCGCTCGCGCCACTCACGACGTACCGGCTCGGCGGGCCCGCCGCGCTCCTCGTCGAACCTGCGGCCCCCGACGACCTCACGGTGGTCGCGGACCTGCTGCGCGAGGCGGG
>DASQDO010000420.1:0-3165 GCA_035634135.1 Actinomycetota bacterium | reverse complement strand
GCCGCAGGCCAGCGGGTTCGTGATCCAGCTGGCCCCCTCGTCGTCGGTGAACGATAGGAGCGAGCAGGCCACGGTCAACTCGAACGTGAAGGGCCGGCCCGAGTCCTTGTCCATCCAGATGTACGGGTCGAGCGTGACCGGGTGGGCGTTCTCCGGCCCGACCTTCGGCGAGACGTTCGTCCAGGTGCCGCCGTGGTCGTCCGAGCGCACGATGTCGACCTGGTTCGGGCGGCCGCCGACGGTGTCGATGTCGGCGCCGACGAAGAAGACCGACCCGTCCTTGGAGTGAGCGATCGTGGGCTCGCCGGCGTCGAGCGTCGTGTCGTACCAGCGGGCGGTGGGGGTGTTCGGGGCGGAGATCTTCTTGGCGCCGGCGAGGTGGGCGACGGCCCGGCCCCCGGCGTCCTTGAGCCCGGTCTGCTTCGCGGCGGCGCCGACCCCCGAAAGGGGCCCGGCGGCGAGCGAGGCGGCCACGACGCCGGCGACGGCGACGGCGACTCTGCTCCTGGCACTCTTGAACACGAAGAACCCCCGTAGAAGTTGGCAGTCAGTCTTGGTCACGGGTTCGCCACGCACCTGCCTCCCCCTGCCGGGTGAGCAAGGAGGTGACCCGTTTGACCAGGTCGGACACCTGGCCTATCCTTTGCCGCTGCGTCCCTTCGGGGGCGCATCCCGCGTCTGGCTTTGATTCGCGGGAACCGAATGGAACGACCCGAGTTCGGCGAGCTCCTGCAGGCCCGGTTGCCCCGGGAACCGCAGGCGTCGGGGTTCATCGCTGAACGAGAAGCCGTCGGGAGGACGCCCGCCTCGTCACAGGCCGGGCCCCATATCTCCTCGACGCTTGGCACAAAAGGTCGCGGCGCCGTATTCGGCGCGGGGGCCCATAGAGGTGAGACAGCCCGGCATCCGCCGGGAACGAGACATGGCCGCCGCCTGAGAGCCGCGAGGCGAAACGGCGCCGGCCGGGAGGTAGACGAGTTGCCGACGATCCAGCAGCTGGTCCGTACGGGCCGCCAGAGCAAGCGAGAGAAGTCGAAGTCACCGGCCCTCAAGGGGTCGCCGCAGCGCAGGGGCGTCTGCACCCGCGTCTACACGACCACGCCGAAGAAGCCGAACTCGGCGCTTCGCAAGGTCGCCCGTGTCCGTCTCACCTCCGGGATCGAAGTCACCGCCTACATCCCCGGCATCGGCCACAACCTCCAGGAGCACTCGATCGTGCTCGTCCGCGGGGGCCGTGTGAAGGACCTGCCGGGCGTCCGCTACAAGATCATCCGCGCCGCCCTCGACACCGCCGGCGTGCGCGACCGCGTCCAGTCCCGTAGCAAGTACGGCGCGAAGAAGGGCGGAGGTGCCTGATGCCGAGGAAAGGACCCGCCGCGCGGCGGGAGCTGCTGCCGGACCCCATCTACAACTCGCTGCTCGTCACGCAGATCCAGAACCGGATCATGACGAGGGGCAAGCGGACGCTCTCCGAGGCGATCGTCTACGACGCCCTCCGCAAGGTCCAGGACAAGACGGGCAAAGACCCGCTCCCCCTCCTCAAGAAGGCGGTCGACAACATCCGGCCGCTGCTCGAGGTCCGCTCGCGGCGTGTCGGTGGTGCCACGTACCAGGTCCCGGTCGAGGTCCAGTCCAGAAGGGGCGGGACGCTCGCCATCCGCTGGCTCGTCACGTTCTCGCGCAAGCGGCGCGAGGCGTCGATGGCGGACCGGCTCGCCGGCGAGATCCTGGACGCGTCGGGAGGCGCGGGGGCCGCGGTCAAGCGCCGCGAGGACATGCACAAGATGGCCGAGGCCAACAAGGCCTTCGCCCACTACAGGTGGTGAACACGTAGAAGATGGCTGACGTAGCGCAACAGGCACGACCCGACAAACCGCAGGCTCGCCCGACCAAGGGCGGCGGCGGCGCGCCGAGCATCCGCGAGTACCCCCTGAGCCATACCCGCAACATCGGGATCATGGCTCACATCGACGCGGGCAAGACCACGACGACCGAGCGGATCCTCTACTACACCGGCAAGACCTACAAGATCGGCGAGGTCCACGAGGGCGCCGCCGTCATGGACTGGATGGTCCAGGAGCAGGAGCGCGGGATCACGATCACGTCGGCCGCGACGACTGCGAACTGGAAGGGCTACTGGATCAACATCATCGACACGCCCGGCCACGTCGACTTCACGGTCGAGGTCGAGCGCAGCCTCCGCGTGCTCGACGGCGCCGTGGCCGTGTTCGACGCCGTCGCCGGTGTCGAGCCCCAGTCCGAGACCGTGTGGCGCCAGGCCGACCGGTACAACGTGCCGCGCATGTGCTTCGTCAACAAGATGGACCGCACCGGTGCCGACTTCTTCCGCTGCGTCGAGATGATCGAGAGCCGTCTCAACGGCACCCCGGTCGTCATCCAGCTGCCGATCGGCCGCGAGGCGGACTTCCACGGCGTGGTCGACCTCGTCACGATGGTCGCCCACTACTGGCCGTCGGACGGCATGGGCGAGGAGTGGGAGGACCGCCCGATCCCCGACGACATGAAGGAGCAGGCGGACCAGTACCGCCACGACATGCTCGAGGCGCTCGCCGACCACGACGAGGAGCTGATGGAGCTCTACATCGCCGAGCAGGACCCCGACGTCGAGCACATCCGCAAGGCCATCCGTCGGGGCACGCTGTCGGGCGAGATCACCCCGGTGCTGTGAGGGACGGCGTTCAAGAACAAGGCCGTGCAGCCACTGCTCGACGCCATCACCTGGTACCTCCCGAGCCCGCTGGACCTCCCGCCGATGGTGGCGACGAGGCCCGGTTCCGGCGAGACCGTCGAGCGCCCGGCCGAGGACTCCGCGCCGTTCTCCGCGCTGGCCTTCAAGATCATGAGCGACCCGTACGTCGGCCGCCTCACCTACGCCCGCGTCTACTCGGGAAGCCTCAAGAGCGGCGACCACGTCCTGAACTCGATGCGCGACCGCAAGGAGCGCATCGGCCGCATCCTCCAGATGCACGCGAACCACCGTGAGGACAAGGACGCGGTGTTCGCGGGCGACATCGTGGCGATCGTCGGCCTCAAGCAGACCCTCACCGGCGACACGCTGTGCGACCCGAGCGACCCCGTGCTGCTCGAGGAGATGGTCTTCCCGACGCCGGTCATCGACGTCGCGATCGAGCCGAAGTCGAAGCC
>DASQDO010000419.1:0-2407 GCA_035634135.1 Actinomycetota bacterium | reverse complement strand
GGGTGCGGCCGCGCGTCGACCGCGGCGACAGCACCGGCGACCTCGCCCGGCAGGCAGAGCCCGAGGATCGTCTCGCCGCCGTCGGCGTCACGGCCCACGAGCTTCACGACGCCGCCGGTAACGACGTGGACCCGCTCGGCGGGGGCACCCGCATGCGCAAGGGCCTCGCCGCGGCCCAGACGCCGTTCCACGGCGCGGCCGAGCAGCCGTTCGCGCTCGGGTTCGGTCAGAGAGTCGAGGACGGTCGATCCGTGGTGGTGCACGCGCGCCTCCTTGCCGTAGCGGACGGACAGGTCTGGGCGCGGTCGAGGGGCAGGCGTCGCCTGCCCCTCCTCGACGAGCAGGCTATCTCGCCGCGGGGGGCTGGGACAATGGGTTCGTGGAAGCTCCCAAGCGCAGGTGGGTCCGGGTCGCATGGCTGCTCGGCCCCTCGATCGCGTTCGTCCTCCTCCTCGGCGCGGGGATCGCGCTGAAGGGCGACGCCCTCGAGCCCGGCGACGCCGCCCCCTCGGTCGAGGCGCCGATGCTCGAAGGCGACGGGACGCTCGCGCTCGACGACCTCAGGGGGAAGCCCGTCCTCGTGAACTTCTGGGCCTCGTGGTGCGTGCCGTGCGAGGCCGAGGCCCGGTACCTCGAAGCGGCCCACGAGGAGTACGGCGACGAGATCGACTTCGTCGGCGTCAACGTGAAGGATGCGCGCAGCGACGCGCTCGCGTTCGTCGAGCGCTACGACGTCGCCTACCCCCAGGTGAGGGACGAGGGCCTCGACTGGTACGACGCGTTCGGGCTCACGGGCCAGCCCGAGACGTTCCTCATCGACGCCGAGGGCGAGGTCGTCGAGCACGTCACCGGCGAGTTCACGAGCACCGCCGACTTGTTCCGGCTCCTCGACGTGATGGTGGCGCGGGACGCGTGACCGACGTCTCGTTCCCGATCGCGTTCCTCGCCGGCATCATCTCGTTCTTGTCGCCGTGCGTCCTCCCGCTCGTGCCCGGCTACATCTCGTACATGTCGGGGGTGTCCGCGGCCGCCGAGGGATCGCCTGCGGCGCCGCGCCGTGCAGCAATCGCGGCCGGCGTCTTCGTGCTCGGGTTCACGGTCGTGTTCGTCCCACTCGGCGCTACCGCGACCTTGCTGGGCTCGCTGCTGAACGACTACCAGGACCAGCTGAGGATCGCGAGCGGCGTCTTCATCATCTTCCTCGGGCTGCTGTTCGTCGGCGCGTTCCGTATCCCGGCATTGCAACGCGAGGCGCGGTTCCACCCGCGCCCCGGCTCCGGCCTGTGGGGGAGTGCCGTGCTCGGGGGCGCGTTCGCCTTCGGGTGGAGCCCCTGCATCGGCCCCGTCCTCGGGTCGGTGCTGACGATGGCGGCCGGCCGCGGATCTGAGGGCGGAGTCGGCGAGGGGGCCGCGCTCCTCGCCACGTACTCGCTCGGGCTCGGCGTCCCGTTCGTCGCCGCGGGGCTCGGGATAACGCGCTTGGGCGGCGTCGTCTCTTGGTTGAGGAAGCACTCGCGCAAGGTGAGCGTCGTGAGCGGCGTGCTGCTCGTAGGCATGGGCGTCCTGTTCGTGACGAACCAGCTGTTCCAGATCTCGATCTGGATGCAGAAGACGTTCGTGGCACTCAACCTGGACTTCCTCGCCAACATCTGAGGGCGCCGCCCAAAGACGGCTGATCGCAGGGGCCTTCTGCGATCATTCGAGCCATCGTGGACGCTCTGCAGCGGTGGCTCGACGGTCGCCGCGCGGGCGGGCTGTTCGCCGGCTTCGTGGTGCCCCTCTACGTCGCGCTCGCCACCGCTGCCGTCGCGGTCTTCGTCGTCTGCTCGGTGTGGAAGGGCCTCGAGCCCGGCGCGAACGGCGAGTGCTCGCTGCACGTGGGGGCCGCGCTCGCGGGCAGCAGCGACGTCTTCGCTCGCGACGTCGCGCCGGGTTGCAGCGACCTGACGCTCGGCGAGGCGCGAGCGACGATCCGGTGGGACTTCGCCTTCATCCTCCTGTACGCGCCGCTCGCGACTGCCGCGCTCTGGTGGCTGTGGCCGCGAGCGTGGCGCGTCAGGCGGTTGCAGAATTTCCGCTGGGTCGCGTTCACGTTCACGGGGGCCGGGCTGCTCGACGTCGTCGAGAACGCGCTCGTGCTGGTCGCTCTGCGCGAGGGCCCGGCGCTGTCGGAGATCCCCGCGCGCGCGGCCTCGGTCGCGGGATGGTGGAAGTGGCTGCTGGTCGTCTCGGGTTCCCTCGCGCTGCTGGCGGCGATCTGCGGCGCGATCGGGAACCGGCGCGTGCCGAGCGAGCCCCATCGTGAGAGACCCCCGTCTCCCCCCGGAGTCCCCGACGGCATAGGCATCTGTCTCTCTGGCGGAGGGATCCGTTCCGCGGGGTTCGCGCTCGGGGCGTTGCGTGCGCT
>DASQDO010000418.1:0-2754 GCA_035634135.1 Actinomycetota bacterium | reverse complement strand
AGCGTCCCCCCGCGGGTCGCCTCGAGGAGCGAGACCTTCGCCCGCTTCGTCATCCCGTCCTCGAGCTCGACGCCGGCGATCAGCTGCTTGATCGCCCGGCTCCCCGCGGTCCCCTTCACCTCGGCGAGGTAGGTCTTCGGCACCTCGTAACGGGGGTGCGTCAGCCGGTGCGTGAGCTCGCCGTCGTTCGTCACCACGAGGAGGCCTTCGCTGTCCGTGTCGAGGCGCCCGACTGGCCACACCCGGCTCGGGAGGTCGAGCAGGTCGAGGACGGTCTGGCGCCCCTCGGGGTCCGACGCCGTGCTGACGACGCCGACCGGCTTGTTGAGCATGTAATGGAGGAGCTCCTGCCGCAGTGGGACGCGTGAACCGTCGACCTCTACTTCATCCTTGTCGGGGTCGACCCGGGCCCCGAGCTGCGCACGGCGGCCATTGACCTTGACCCTTCCGGCCGCGATCAGGTCCTCCATCGCCCGCCGCGATCCCAGGCCGGCGTGCGCCAGGACCTTCTGGAGCCGCTCCCCCTCGTCGCCCAACGTCAGGCGTTCGGCGAGAGCTTCGCCTCCATGTCCTCGACCGCCTCGGCGTCGGGCATGAAGTCCGTGAGCGGCGGAAGGTCATCGACCGAGCGGAGCCCCATGCGCTCGAGGAACTCGTCGGATACCTCGAACAGGTTCGCCGCGCCGGGGCCGCCGGGGCCGCCGGGGCCGGAAGCTTCGATGAGGCCTCGCTGCAGCAGCGTCTTCACGACCCCGTCGGAGTCGACGCCGCGGATCTCGGAGATCTCGGAGCGGGAGATCGGCCCCTTGTAGGCGACGATCGCCAGGACCTCGAGGGACGCCCCGCTCAGCCGGGCGTGGCGATGGCCGGTGACGAAGCGCTCGAGCCACGGCGCGCACTCGGGGTCGGTGTAGAGGCGCCACCCCGGTGCGGACTCCCGAAGCACGAAGCCCCGGTCGTCGCGGGCGTACTCGTCGGCGAGCTCGCGGAGGACCGCCTCGACGTCGGCTCGAGGGACCTCGAGGACCTCGCCCATCTGCGACGCCGGCACGGGCTCGTCCGCGAGCAGCAGGATCGCCTCGACGATCTTCCTCGTGGCGGGCGCGCTCTCGGGTGCGTCGTTCATCTGCCGGCCTCCCTCAGGTCGATCACGTACTCGTCGGCGTCGGCCAGGACCTCGTCGGCCTCGGCCGCGCCCGTCCAGCTGGCGCGGATGTCGCCGAAGCGGTCGACCTGGACGAGGTCGACGGCCCCGGCCTTGAAGAGCTCGAGCAGGGCGAGGAACCTCACGACGACGTCGATCCGCTCGTCGGCGCCTGAGCAGAGCTCGCGGAAGCCGGCCGGGGCCCCGAGGCTCCGCAGGTACGAGGCGACCTCGAGGATCGCGTCCCGCACCGTCGCCCGGATCGGCTGGACGTGCGACATGTCGACCTCAGGTTCAGGCTTGGGCGCGAGGGCGGCGGCCGCCAGCGCGCCGAGGCGCTCGGGCGTCGTCTTGAGGACGATCTTCGGGGCGAGGTCGACGAACCTCTCCTCGAGCCCGGCCGCGCGCCCGTGCGCGGCGGAACCCGCCTCGAGCCCCCGGGCGAGCCACGCCCCCGCCTCCCGGAACGTCGAGCACTCGACGAGCCGTGCGAGCAGGAGGTCCCGCTCCTCCAAGAGGTGGGTCTCCTCCTCGTCGCCGGTGCGGCCGGGCAGGAGCCGTGCGGACTTGAGCTCGAGGAGAGTCGCCGCGACGACGAGGAAGCCGGTGGCCGTCTCGAGGTCGGTCCCGTCGAGCTCCGAGATCGCAGCGAGGTACTCCTCGGTGATCCGGGCGAGCGAGACGTCGTAGATGTCGACGCGCTGCCGGGTGATGAGGTGCAGGAGGAGGTCGATCGGGCCCTCGAAGACCTCGAGCTTCACCTCGTACGCCACGTCCCGGCCACGTCCTCTCGATCCACTAGTCGACGAATCGACTTGTCGACAATTCCCGTCCCCGCTGGGGGCTCCAGCCTACCCGGCGGCCCGGGTTGGGGGCCGGGTTTGGTGCGGCCGGCGCTAGAGCCGTGGGGCCGGGTTCGTCCCGCCGATGCCGTCGGGCCAACTCGGGCTTGGTGCGCAGCGTCAGGCCGGGAGGAGGCCCGTCCGTTCCCTGACGACCTTCATCGTCAGCTCGGCTTCGGCTGCCGCCCTCTCGGCCCCCCGCCGCAGGATCGCCTCCATCTCGGCCGGGTCGCCGACCAGCTCCTCGTAGCGCTCCCGGATCGGCCGGAGCCGCTCGACGACGACCTCGGCGAGCGCCTTCTTGAAGTCGCCGTAGCCGGCCGAGGCGAACCGCTCCTCGAGCTCGGGCACCGGCGTCCCCTCGACCAGCGAGAAGATCGTGAGCAGGTTCGTCAGCGCCGGCTTGTCGTCGGCCGCCCGCACCTCGCGGCCCGAGTCCGTGACCGCCGACTTCACCTTCTTCGCGACGACGTTCTCGGGCTCGACCAGGCCGATGTACGACGCGGGCCGGCCGGCGGACTTGCTCATCTTCTGGGTCGGGTCGTCGAGGGCCATGATCCGGGCCCCCTTCTCGGGGATGAGCGGCTCGGGCAGCCGGAACGTCTCGCCGAGCTGGGCGTTGAACCGGGCCCCGACGTCGCGCATCAGCTCGATGTGCTGGCGCTGGTCCTCCCCCACGGGGACCTCGGTCGCCCGGTAGGCGAGGACGTCGGCGGCCTGCAGCACCGGATAGAGAAACAGCCCGGCCGAGACCAGCTCGCGCTGGCG
>DASQDO010000417.1:0-2317 GCA_035634135.1 Actinomycetota bacterium | reverse complement strand
AGGACCAGCGCGACGTAGCCGGCGATCGCGCGCGGGCGCCAGCGCGGCGGGAGCATCGGCATGAACGCGAGCAGCAGCGTGCCGTACGCGACCGTCGACGTCATCGCGTGACCCGACGGGAAGCTCTTGCCGAACGCGTGCGTGATCGGATCGTCGAGCTCCGGCCGCGGCCGGTCGACGAGCACCTTCACGGTCGTGCTGATCACCCCGCCGATCAACGGCGTGGTCACCATGAACAGCGCGACCCGCCAGTAGCCGCGCCGGTAGAACCAGTACGCGGACGCGCCGACGGTCACGTAGAACCACGGCGGGACGCCCAGGAAGCTGAAGAAGAACGCGAGCGCGACGAGAAAACGCGAGTCGCGTATCCACTCGTGGATCGCTTCGGCGGCTCCTTGGTCGACCTCGGTCAACGGTCCCGAGTCGAGCACTTGCAGCAGCAGGAACGAGAACGGGACGGCGACCAGCGTCGCGGCGAGAGCGAACAGCGTCAGCCGCAGGCCGTAGCGGCCCGAGGGGTCGAATCGTCGCTGTGCCCAGCCGGGCAGGCCGCGACTCACTACGCCCTCTGCAAGGTCCGGCCGAGGACGAACGCGAAGCCGAGGAGCGCGGCCACGCCGGCGGCGGTGATCCACGGCCCCGCCTCCTCGTACGCGGCGCCGAGGAACCACCCTGCGGCGACCGTGTAAGCGATGGACAACAGGCCACCCCCGAGGTCCCACGGGAAGAACTTGCGCGGCTCCATCTTCGCAGCGCCGGCCGCAGCCGCGACGGCGGCCGAGCTCAGGACCGCGAGGCGGCCGAGGAAGATCAGCTTCGGTCCCTTGCGCTCGAGCGAACGTTCGAGCTTCTCCACGCGTTCCGGCGTGAGCACGCGCGCCGCGAGGCCCGAGAGCTTCCCGCTCTCGATCTCGCCCTGGTAGGCGCGGCCCAGCAGGTAGAAGTGCCACACACCGAAGATGCTCAGCGGGATCGCCGCGAGGACGAGCAGCAAGAGATCCACCTCGCCCCCGCGCGCGAGGAAGCCGCCCGCGAGGAACATCTCCTTCGCCGGGCGCAGGAGGACGAGGACTAGGAAGTGGTCCTCGAACAAGAAGGGCGCGAGCGGGATCGCCGCGACGGCGAGGACCCCGCGGATGACTGCGAGGACGAGGAGGACCCGTTTCGCCGCGGGGGCCCGGAGGGCCTGCAAGCTCAGGACCGCGCTCATCCGACCTGCTCGTGGGGGCAGTAGACGGCGAGCCGCTGCGGGAGCTTCCGGACCACGACCTCGTCGCCGGACGACATGAACGTCTCTCCGTCGCGGGCGAGGCGCAACGGCCCCTCGAGCGACTGGATCCGCAGCTCCTTCACCACCCGTTGCTCGTAGACCTTGCACCGGCCGAGGCGTCCGGTGAGCACCGCGAGGACTAGACGCGTCCGCGCGAACGGCGTGGACCCGTCGACGCAGCGGAAATCGATCTGCTCGTCGTCGAGGCGCCGGCGCCACGACGGGGCGAAGCCGCTCGGCGAGTACCGGCAGTTGCCGATGAAAGCCATCCACACCTTCCGGGGACGGCCGTCGATCTCGACCGCGACCGGCCGCGAGTGGCGCAGGACGCGGACGAGCGCGACGAGGACCGCCGGCCACTTGCCGAGCCTGTGCTCGAGTCGTTCACGCATGTCGACGAGCTCCGCGTACGCGCCGAAGCTCGCGGTGTTCAGGAAAACGTGCCCGTCGATCGTGGCGGCGTCGATCGCGACGGCCTCGCCGTCCTCGATAGCGGCGAAGGTGTCGTCCGCTCCTTCGATCGCGAGCGCACCGGCGAGGTGGTTGAACGTGCCCGACGGGAAGACAGCGAGGGCCGAGTCGTTCTCGAGCGCGACTTGCGCGGCCGTGTTGATCGAGCCGTCGCCGCCCGAGACGCCGAGCGCGGTCGCGTGCTCGGCCCCCTCGTCCAGCGCCTTCCTCAGCTCGTCGCCGTCGACGAGGTCGACCTCTTCGACCTCCGCCCGAGGCAGCTCGCGCCGCAGCGCGTCGGCCGGTGAGTCGCCGTTGCCCGACGCGGTGTTGACCGCGACGAACAGGCCCTCGCCACCGGAGCGCGGCTCGGCCCGCCCGCGGGGCCAGACCTTGCGAGCCTCGGCCCCGTCGGAGGGCGGGACTGGCCAGACGCGCCGAGAGACGAGGGCCGCGGCGGCGCCGATGCCGAGTGAGACCGGGTCCGCGCCGGAGACGAGTGGGGCCGCGGCGGCGGCAGCGGCGGCACCGGCTCCCCGGGATTCCATCACCGCGCCGGCGACGAAGCCGGCGGCGATCGCCTCTGCAGGGTTCGAG
>DASQDO010000416.1:0-4088 GCA_035634135.1 Actinomycetota bacterium | reverse complement strand
ACGAGGTCTTCGCCGAACCGGTAACCGTCGAACAGGAACTCGACCTTGCTCACTCCGACGTCGTCGGAGGCGGTCGCCGACACGGTTACCGATCCCGCGACGGTGGCTCCGCCGGCCGGCTGCGTGATCTGTGCCGCCGGGACTGCCGAGTTCGCGACGGTGACGGGGACCGCCGCGGACGTGGTGACGTTGCCGACGTCGTCGTAAGCCTTGGCAGTGAGGTTGTGTGCGCCGTTCGCGACCGAGTTCGAGCTCCACGTGAACTCGTATGGCGCGGTCGTGTCGGTCGACGACAGTGTCCCGTCGACCAGCAGCTCGACCTTTGTCACCTTCCGGTCGTCGGTCGCGGTGACCTTGACCGGCGTCGGCCCCCGGACGGTCTCGCCCGACCCCGGCGAAGCTATGGCGACCGAAGGGCCGACCGACCGGCTGCCGTCGCGGTAGAGGATCTCGAGCCGGGGGTTGAAGTGCTCGCCGAAGTAGTTGTCGGCCGCGTCGTAGGTGATCCGCAGATCCCCCGCAAGCGGCTCGGTCTCGGCCTTGAGCAGCATCCCGAAGTTCGGGACCTCACCGCGCACCCAGCGTTGCACGAGCGGCGTCACGTCCCAGTTGTCCCACTTCGGCGTCGTCGACCCGTCGGTCGTCACCGAGGCCTCGACCGCGGGGTCGAAGTCCCCGCCGTCGGCACCCCATCGCCCCACACCGTCGTACCTGTACCAATTCGCGCCCGGCAAGGTGCACCCCGCCCACGCGTGACCGGCGGACCAGTCCTTCGTCGCGCGGTGGACGTTGACCTTCAGGCCCGCGGCGGGGAGCCAGCCCTCTTGATGCAACAGGAGCTTGGCGCTTTCGACGGTTGCGCCGGGGGGGATGTCGGAGACGGGGAACCGGACGAGCGACCGCATCTTGGACCAGCTCGTGGAACCCACCCACATCCTGTTGTGCTCTCCGTACGAGTCGCACACCTCGTAGTTCTTGTCGTACATGAGGTAGGTGTCGTCGCCCCCGTACCAGCGACCGTTGAGCACCTTCGTGGCCATCCCGTCGGCGGGCGTGCTCCCGGTCTGTCCGTTGGAGGAGATCGATCCCGTCCGGATGCGGTACGTGTAGGAGCGGCTCGACCCCGCAGTCGTGTCGACGAAACGCGTGGTGTTGACGTCCGAGATCGTCGTCAGCAGCGTGTCGGCGGACGGCCGGAAATCGCGGTTGTCCGATCGGTGGATCTCGTATCCGGTGAACGTCCCCCCAGCCGACGAAGAGAACTTCGTCCAGGAGAGCTCCGCTCCGTTCGAATGCCACGTCTCCGGAACCTCCAGCGTGACGGGGAGGTCCGTGTAAGTGACGTCGAGCTTCGGCCTCCTGTAGGTGTCCCAGTGCCGATGTCCCAGCGGAGCGATCGCACCGTTCGACCCGAGCGTCTCGACCGTGCGCTTGAGGAGGATGCCGCGGTTCGTGGTCGGGTCGTCCACCCAGGCCTGTACGGTCCCGGTCGCGTCCCAGTTCATCCACAGATTCGTCGCCCCCGCCGCGAGGTTGTACGTCGCTATGGGCGGCCACTGGTACTCGAGCGTGCCGACCGTCGTGCTCGGCCCCCACGCTTTCGTCATGCGGTAGGCCTCGATGCTGTGGGCTGCGTTCGTGCACCACGGCGCGTTCGAGACGCAGCTGCCTTCGTGATACAGGCTCAGCTTCGCGGCTGACACCGTTCCTACGGGCAGCGCGCTCGTGTCGAACTTGAGCGCCGCGCGCCATACGTCCTGGTAGCCGGTGCCCACGTAGATCCGGTAGTCGGGGTGTCCGACGCACGAGTTGCAAGCCCACGCGTAGCTGAGATCGTCTGCCGTCGGCTGGACCGTGAGCGTGGTCGGGTCGAGCAGCACGGGGAACTGGCGCTCCGGATCGTGGAGCCATCGAGGGTCCAGCTCCAGGACGACCTCGAACCGGTTCCGGCCGAGCTCGCGGACGTCGAGGGCCGCGGCGCGCTGCATCTGACGGGCGTCGACGTTCGACGGTGAGCTCTCGGGCTTGGAAGGCCTACCCGGGTCGGAGGTCTCGGCCGGCACGTCGGGTGACGTGGTGGCCTCGGTCTCCGCCGGAGACGGTGCGGGAGGCGTGGGAGAGGGCCCGGACTCGACGGGCTGCTGAGTCGCCTCAGCGTCGGCGTCCGTCTCGGCCGACTCTGGTGGAGCAGAAGGAGACGGCTCCGCCGAAGGCGACGGAGACGGGTCGGGTGACGGCGACGGTTCCGGATCTTCGACGGGAGAGGCTGCGCCCTCCATCACCGTGGGGGCCGCGAACACGATCGCGGGGTCGGCGGACCTGCTCGTGAAGACGGCCCAGGCGCCTTCCGGGGTCCGGCCGACGTAGGCGTCCCCTTCACCCGACGCCTCCATCACGAACCTGTACCGGTTAGGGACGTTGGCGTTGTCGAGAACCAGCGTCTCCTTGACCCCGGAGTCGAAGACCTCGTAGTCCAGGTCGACGTTGGGATAGGCGTCACCGAAGCGAAGGCCGTTCGAGTGGGCTCGCCGGGCCGCAGCCCGGGCGGCCCCCGTGAGCGAGAAGTCGAAGTCCATGCCCCCAGTGCTGACCCGGACGTAGCCGTCTCGCAGCTCCTCCTTGAAGAGCACGTCGAAGTCGTTGGCGGCGTTGCGCAGCGCGTACCCCGGCTCGTCCGCCGCCACGAGCGAGGAGTCGATCTCCTTCCATCGTCCGTCGCGTCCCCGGTAGTGGACCGGGCCGGAGAACAACCGGGTGGTCACCGTGCCGTCGGGGTTCCTGAAAGTCTTCGAGGATTGAGTCCGTCGCCCGACGAGCTCTTCACGCGAGTCCTGAGGCGACTCGCTCAGCTCGTCTTGGGCGACGACGGGGGCTCCCGTCACGAGCCCGGCTACGAGCGCCGTGGCCACCGCGATCGCGGCGCGCTTGAACAGACGTACGTTCAACGGAATCCCCCTCCCACCTCGAACGAGGTGTCGTCCTGGAGAAAGCTTGGTATGTCGCTGAAGGAAGAAAGCTAAAGACCGATAGGGACGGGCCGCCAGGGGGATCGACGAAAATCCTCGCTGGCGCGATGACCAATTTGCTTGCTAGTCACAAAGGACCGGCGCTTAGTTCGGACCTCCGCTCTTGCCATGAGTAGGGGCGTGACGGCGAATTAGGATGCGGGCGTGAGCGAACAGACTGAGCGGCTCGACGCCCTCGCGGCGAAGGTCAGGGGCGGCGGCGCGCCCAAGTATCACGAGAAGCTCGCCCAGCAGGGGAAGTTGTTCGTGCGCGATCGCTTGACCCTGCTCCTCGACTCCGCCGACGGGTTCGCCGAGGACGGGCTCCTCGTCAACGCCCTCGCCGGCGACCTGCCCGCGGACGGCGTCGTCACCGGCGTCGGCACGATCGATGGGCGGCCCGTCGCCGTCATGGCCAACGACCCCACGGTCAAAGCCGGGTCGTGGGGGGCCCGGACGGTCGAGAAGATCATCCGGATCATCGAGCTGGCGCGTAAGAACGAGCACCCGATGATCTATCTCGTCGACTCGGCCGGCGCGCGCATCACCGACCAGATCGACCTCTTCCCCGGCCGCCGTGGCGCAGGCAAGATCTTCTACAACCAGGTCCAGGCCTCCGGTTCGATCCCGCAGGTGTGCTGCCTGTTCGGCCCGTCGGCGGCGGGTGGCGCGTACATCCCTGCGTTCTGCGACGTCGTGCTCATGGTCG
Organism: Actinomycetota bacterium; assembly: GCA_035634135.1. Taxonomy (GTDB): domain Bacteria; phylum Actinomycetota; class CADDZG01; order CADDZG01; family WHSQ01; genus JALZEG01. Next base: position 374 of record DASQDO010000416.1, on the reverse strand, counting down.
ACGGCAACGCGTCGATGTACCTGGGTTCGCCGCGCATGGCGGAGGAAGTGATCGGCGAGAAGGTCACGCTCGAGGAGATGGGTGGGGCCCGCATGCACAGCGCCGTCTCTGGTGTCGGGGACATGGTCGTCGCGGACGACAAGGCGGCGATCGAGGCGGCGAAGGGGTACCTCTCGTACTTCGGCCAGTCGTGGCGCGACGCCGCCCCCCGCGTCCAAGCCCGGCCCCCTGCCTTCCGCGGCTCGCTCGAGGGGATCGTTCCCGAGGACGAGAGCCAGGCCTTCGACATGTACGCGTTCGTCGCGGGGATCGTCGACGAGGAGTCGTTCTTCGAGATCAAGCCGGACTTCGCGCGCGAGCTGATCACCGGGCTC
>DASQDO010000415.1:0-17411 GCA_035634135.1 Actinomycetota bacterium | reverse complement strand
AAGCTGGGTTTCCGGGGGCATCCTACCGGGGGACCGGTCCTAGGACTCGAACAGGCGGGCCGCGGCCCCCTTGGGCAGCGGCGCCCCGACGTGCGCGAAGGCGGCCTCCGTCGCCACCCGGCCCCTCGGCGTGCGCCGGAGCAGGCCGAGCTGCATCAGGAAGGGCTCGTAGACGTCTTCGATCGTGTCGGGCTCCTCGCCCACGGACACTGCGAGGGTCCCGAGCCCGACCGGGCCACCGCCGAATCGGCGCACGAGGGCTTCGAGGATCGCCCCGTCGGTCTTGTCGAGGCCCTTGTCGTCGACCTTGAAGACCGCGAGCGCGTCGCGGGCCACGTCGCCGTCGATGGAACCGTTCGCGCGCACCTGGGCGAAGTCGCGGACCCTGCGCAGCAGCCGGTTCGCGATGCGGGGAGTCCCCCGGGAGCGGCGGGCGATCTCGAGCGCGCCCTCCTCGTCGAGGGAGACGTCGAGGATCGCGGCCGACCGGCGGACGATCCGCTCGAGGTCCTCCGGCGGGTAGTAGTCGAGGCGCTCGGCGAGCTCGAAACGGCTGCGTAGCGGGCCGGTGATGAGCCCGGCCCTCGTCGTCGCGCCGATGAGCGTGAAGCGCGGCAGGTCGAGCCGGATCGTGTGCGCGCTCGGCCCCTTCCCGATCACGAGGTCGAGCTGGAAGTCCTCCATCGCCGGGTAGAGGACCTCCTCGACCGCCCGCGGGAGCCGGTGGATCTCGTCGATGAACAAGACGTCGGCGTCTTCGAGGTTCGTGAGGATCGCGGCGAGGTCGCCGGCGCGCTCGAGCGCCGGGCCGGAGGTCGGCCGTATGGACGCGTCCATCTCGTTCGCGACGACGTGGGCGAGCGAGGTCTTGCCGAGGCCGGGGGGGCCGGAGAGAAGCAGGTGCCCGGCGGGCTCGTTGCGCTCGCGCGCGGCCTGAAGCACGATCGCGAGGTGCTCCTTGAGCTCGGGCTGGCCGACGAACTCGACGAGTGTTCTCGGTCGGAGCGAACGGTCGACCTCGACGTCCTCCGGGTTTGCGACCTTGGCCAGGACCTCGTCGGTCATCAGGCGAGCACCTTCAGAGCGGACTTCACGATGTCCTCGACGCTGGCCTCCTCGGCCGGGACGGCCTCGCTGAGAGCGACGCGGACCTCGCCCGCCGAGTAGCCGAGGTTCTCGAGCGCGGAGCGCGCCTTCGACAGCGCGTCGGGGCGGACGCCGACGACCTCGAGGTCCGGCAGCGCCAGCTTCTCCTTGAGGTCGAGGATCATCCGCTGCGCGGTCTTCTTGCCGATGCCCGGCACCGACGAGATCGCAGCGACGTCGTCGGTCACGAGGGCCTTGCGCAGCGCGTCGGGCGTGAAGGCGGAGCACACCTGGAGCGCGACCTTCGGGCCGACGCCGTTGACGCCGAGCAGGGCCTCGAAGATGCGCTGCTCGGACTCGGTCGCGAACCCGAACAGCGACAGCGCGTCCTCGCGGACGTGGAGGTGGGTCCAGAGCCGGACCTCGCCGCCCTCGGGCGGGAGCGCCGCGAGCGTGGTCGCCGAGCACGCGAGCCGGTAGCCGACGCCGGCGACCTCGAGGAAGCAGCCGTCGGTCGTGCGGGCCGCGACGGCCCCGCGCAGGAAGCCGATCATCCGGCTCGTTTCCGTGCAGCTGCAACGGCGCGGCTCAGGCCGCTGCGGTTCAGGTGACAGATCGCGAGCGCGCACGCGTCGGCCGCGTCGGCGGGCTTGGGGACGGCCTGGAGCTTGAGGAGCGCCGCGACCATCGCCTGCACCTGGGGCTTCGCCGCGTTGCCGACGCCTGCGACCGAGAGCTTGACCTCGGACGGCGTGTAGTCGACGACCTCGAGCCCGGCCTCGGCCGCGGCGAGCAGGGCGACGCCGGAGGCCTGGCCCACGCTCATCGCCGTGCGGACGTTCGAGTTGAAGAAGAGCCGTTCGATGGCGACGACGTCCGGCTGCGTCGCATGGATCACGCCTCGGAGGGCCCCGGCGAGGTGGGCGAGCCGGTCCGCCTGCGGGAGGGCCGGGGGCGTCCGGACGACGCCGATCGTGACGGGCCGGAGCGCGCCGGCGATGCGCTCGACGACGCCGTAGCCGGTGGTGGCGAAGCCGGGATCGATGCCGAGGACGCGCACGTGCTGTCTCCCCTTCCGAAGGCGAACGCTTGTTCGGGAGGTTATCCCGGGAGCTGCCGGTACCGGCGGTTTTCCTAGTGGCCCAGCTGGTTCGTCACCGCCAGGCCCCCGGCGTCGCGGGCGGCCTTCTCCGGAACGCCCTCGATCTCCGCCAGCGGGCGGTAGGAGAGCTTCTCGACGTCGACTCCGAGGGCCGCGGCTTCGTCGGTCGTCAGCTGCTCGACCAGCTGCTTCGACGCCAGCGTCTCCCCGGCCCCCGCGGTCTCCTGGATGCGCGCGGCCTCGTTGACCTCGTCCCCCAGGGCCGTCACGTCGAGGCGCCCGCCGGGCACGAGCTGGCCCATGTAGAGGCTGCCGCCCCAGTGGAGGCCGACCTTCATCAGGCAGTCGGACTCGAGCGCGTCCTCGAAGACGCCGTGCGAGATCTCGTGGACGCGGGCCGCCGCCCGAATAGCGGCCGCCGCTGCCGCCGACGGCGATCCGAGGTCGTCGACGAGGAAGAACGCCGACGCGCCGTCGCCTGCATGCTTGCCGACGATCCCCGAATGCTCGGCGACCGCGGCGTCGATCCCCCGCCACAGTCGTCTCACGAGCTTGAAGTACGCCGCGCTCGGCAGCCGGCGCGACAGCGTCCCGGAGCCGTGCAGGTCGCAGAACATGATCGCGGCCTGCCGGGGGCCGGGGTCGACGAGCTTCGCCATCCGCTCGTACATCTGCTCGTCGCCGCGGGCGAGCAGCACCAGCAGGTTCGGCCGGATGTCCATGAAGAACACGCAGAGCCAGCCGATCAGCTCGCCGGCGTCGTCGTTGAGCCTCAGGAACAGGCCGTTCACGCGGTAGTCCGGGAGATCCTCGTCCGAGCTCGGGTTCACGTACGCGAACGAGATCGAGTCCATCGCCGGCGGGTCCGTCGGCTCGATCCCCTCGAGCAACGGCAGGAAGCTCTCGGGAAGGACGTCCTTCGGGTCGCGGCCGCGCCGTGCGAAGTCGTGCAGCAGGTACGGCGCGAGGTGGTTGAAGAGCTCGACCTGGCTGTCCGGGTGGACCGTGCGGAGCCACACGTCGGACAGGAACGCCTCGGCGATGTGCTTGCCGTAGCCGAGCTTGTCGCCGTCGTCCTCGCCGATGAACTCGGCCATCTCCGACGACGCCCAGACGAAGCGCCACTCCGAGTCCAGGACGATCGCGGACCACTGGAGCTTCTCGATGTGGTGGGCCCATGCGCCCAGGCGCTCGTCGATGGGTCGATTTGAACATGCCTCCACGCAGGAGAATCGCCGAGCGCAGCCGAAGTTGGAGGGCATGCGGACGAAGCTCTTCGCGGCTGCGCTGGTAACGGCGCTCTGCCTTCCGGCCACGGCGGTCGCGGACCACCGGCCCTGGCCGCACGCGTCGCTCGTCACGGCGGACGCGTCCGAGCCGGGCAGCTTCGCCGGGGCGAGGTGGGCGACCCGCTCGAGCTGGGAGTGCGTGATCGCCTTCGCCGAGGGCGAGTACGGCTTCCCGTCGCCACCGGTCCGGTGGGTGCCGGGCACCGAGGTCGCGGTCAGGATCGCGAGCGCCGAGCGGCCTCGCCGCGTGGAGGCCAGGGCGTTCCTGTTCGGGGACCCGACGACCGGGACGCCGATCTACGGGCAGCTAGAGGTCCCGAGCGAGCTGCGCCGCGTCGAGGTCGAGGGCGAGACGATGTGGGAGGCGGTCCTGTCGCCGCCGCCGTGGCCGGACCTGTACCTGGAGGTCAAGGCCGAGTGGAAGCGGATCCCGCGCTGCGGCGAGCGTTGGGCGACCTGGAAGTGGCGCGCGGGGCTTCTCCCGATCTGATGCGTGTGAGCCGCCGTTCCATGGCGGTCGCCACCGTGGCCGCAGCCGCGCTGGCCGCCGTTCCGGCGTACGCCCTGATGGACAGCCAACCCGATGCCGGGGTGACGAGCTACGCGCCGACCCGCCGGACGACGGTGTACCGCACCGAGGCCGTGACGACGGCGGAGACGCGCTTCCGCAAGATCCCGCTGATGAAGTTGTTCGTGCAGGCGCGGGGCGCCGCGACGATCAGGTTCAGCGGCGACTTCAGCGGCGGCCCCGTCGAGATCGAGATCCTGCGCCTGCCCCGCCGCCAGCTCGAGCCTGGAGTGGCCCACTTCACGCCGGCGGGTGACGCGGAGTCCTTCTCGTACGACTTCGTAGACACGCGCCGGGGAGGCGGCATCGAATGCCGTCGCTACGCAGTGCGCTGGCGCTCCCCCACGGGGGCCGAGGTGACGCTGAACCACGGCAGCGTGACGATCGACCACCGCTTCGACGACACGACCCGCGACGGGCTGAAGAAGACCTGCGTCGACTAGAGGGGCGTTACGGGGATGCCCCCCGCGTCGCGCTTGGCCTTCGGCGAGGCTCCCTCTATGTCCCCGATCGTGCAGTACAGCACGCTGTCGGGGTCCAGGCCCAGGGCACGCGCGTCGTCGTCGGTCAGTCGCTCGACCAGGGCCTTCGACGCCAGGATCTTCCCGGCGCGGGACGTCTCCTGGATCCGAGCGCACTCGTTGACCTCGTCGCCCAGGGCGGTCGCCTCGAGACGCCCGCCCGTGACCAGCTGCCCCATGTAGAGCGCACCGCCCCAGTGGATCCCGACGTTGATCACGCAGTCGTCGAGCTCGAGCAGGCCGGTCTCGTCGCGGATCTCTCCGGCGGCCCCCCTCGCGGTCTCGATCATTCCCCGACCTGCCTCGATCGCGGCCCTCGCCGCGCGCGACGGAGACCCTAGGTCCTCGGCCAAGAAGAACGCGGTGACGCCGTCGCCCGCGTGCTTGCCCACGATCCCGGTGTGCTTCACGACCTGGTCGTCCATCGCAGTCGTGATCGCGCGCACGAGCTTGAAGTACGCCGAGCTGGGGAGGCGACGCGACAGCACCGACGATGCTTCGAGGTCGGCGAACAAGACGGCGGCCTGCCGACGCCCCGGATCGACGAGGCGCGCCATCCGCTGGAACATGTCCTCCTCGCCGCGCGCGACGAGCGACAGCACGCTCGCCGCCAGCGCGGGACCGTAGAGGAACGCACGCCCGATGAACTCACCCGAGTCCTTCTCGTAGAGCTTGATCTGGACCTCGGTCACCTTCACCGGCGGCAGCTCGCCCTGGATGAACTCGAGGTGGTTGACCCACACCGACGGGGGGCGCTGCGGCTCCATCTCGACGAACCGCCGCACCATGTCCTCGGTCACGAGCTCGTCGGAGAGGCCGACGCTCGCGCCGCCCAAGGTCTCGAGCAGCGCTTCCTTCCCGCCGGGAGTCCCTTCGATCATGATCGGCAGCTCCGCCTCGAAGGCCGAGACGTGGCTGGCGTCCGTAATTACCTTGCACCACGTCTCGCCGATCTGGGCTTCGAGCAGGTGCTTGCCGTAGCCGAGCTTGCCCTCGTCCTGCTCGCCGAGGAGGTTCGCCATCTCGTCGGAAACCCAGACGAGCTTGTAGGCGTCGTCGACGATCGACGCGGCCCAGCGCGTCGCCGCGAGCTGCTCGGCTACCTCCCGCAGGCGCGGGTCGTCAGGAAGCGAGCGTCGCGAGGACATCGTCGGAGATGTCGAAGTTCGCGTACACGTCCTGCACGTCGTCGAGCTCTTCCAGCGCGTCCACGAGGTTCAGCACCTTCTTCGCGTCGCTGCCCTCGACCGCGATCGTGGACTTCGGCACCTCGGTGAGGTCGGCCGACTCGACCTCGGCCCCCGCCCCCGCGAGCGCGTCCTGCACGGCCTTCACCATGTCCGGCGGAGTCACGACCTCGATGCTCTCGTCCGACGCGCGCACGTCTTCCGCGCCGGCGTCGACCGCGACCAGAAACGCGTCCTCCTCGCTCATCGAGTCCTACGTGACGACGATCACGCCCTTGGTCTCGAACATCCACGCGACCGACCCCGGCTCGGCCATCTTGCCGCCGTTGCCGTTGAACATGCTGCGCACGTCCTGCGCGGCGCGGTTGCGATTGCTCGTGAGGCACCGCACGAGCACGGCGACGCCGCCGGGGCCGTAGCCCTCGTAGCTGACCTCTTCGTAGGCCTCGCCGGCGGGCTCACCGGTGCCGCGCTTGATCGCACGCGTGATGTTGTCGTTCGGCACCGAGCTGGACTTCGCCTTCTGGACCGCGGTCGCAAGCGTCGGGTTCGCGTCGATGTTGCCGCCGCCCTCGCGCGCCGCCACCTCCACGAAGCGCAGGAGCTTCGCCCACACCTTCGAGCGCTGCGCGTCGGCCGCGCCCTTCTTGCGCTTGATCGTGGACCACTTGGAGTGTCCGGACATCTACTGCCTCACCATCCCTACGAGCATCGAGTGGACCCTATTGTCGCCGGTCAACTCGGGGTGGAACGTCGAGCCGAGCATCGTCCCCTGGCGCACGAGCACGGGCTTGCCGTCGACCGAGGCCAGCACCTCGACGCCGGCGCCCGCCCTCTCGACCACGGGGGCGCGGATGAAGACCGCCCGGTACGGCTCGTCCAGCCCGGCGACGTCGAGGTCGGTCTCGAACGAGTCCACCTGGCGCCCGTAGGCGTTGCGACGCACGGCGACGTCCATCAGCCCGAGGCGGTGCGGTGCGTCCTGCTCGCCCTCGATCCGATTCGCCATCAGGATCAGCCCCGCGCACGTCCCGTACAGCGGCATGCCGGAGGCGGCGCGTTCCCGCAGAGGCTCGAGCAGCTCGAAGCGGTCGAGGAGCTTGCCGATCGTCGTCGACTCGCCCCCGGGCATCACGAGCGCGTCGACGCCCGCGAGCTGTTCTGGTGTCTTGACGACGACGGCCGTCGCGCCGGAGTCCTCGAGGGCGCGCGCGTGCTCGCGGAAGTCGCCCTGGAGCCCGAGGACGCCGACCTTCACCCGGCCTACCAGCCTCGCTTCGCCAGCCGGTCGGCGTCGGGGATGTCGGCGATGTTGATCCCGACCATCGCCTCGCCGAGGCCGTGCGAGACCTTCGCGACGATTCCGGGGTCCTGGAAGTGCGTGGTCGCGTCGACGATCGCGCGGGCGCGGGTCGCGGGGTCGCCCGACTTGAAGATCCCGGACCCGACGAACACGCCGTCGGCACCGAGCTGCATCATCAGCGCCGCGTCCGCGGGCGTCGCGATGCCCCCGGCCGTGAACAGCACGACGGGCAGCTTCCCGGTCTCGGCCACCTCACGCACGAGGTCGAACGGCGCGCGCAGCTCCTTCGCTTCCGACATCAGCTCCTCGGAGCCCAGCGACGCGAGCTTCCGGATCGTCCCGGTGATCGAGCGCATGTGCCGAACCGCCTCGACGACGTTGCCGGTGCCGGCCTCACCCTTGCTGCGGATCATGGCCGCGCCCTCGCCGATCCTGCGCAGGGCCTCGCCGAGGTTCGTCGCGCCGCAGACGAACGTGACGTCGAAGTCCCACTTGTTGACGTGGTTGGCCTCGTCCGCGGGCGTCAGCACCTCGGACTCGTCGACGTAGTCGACCCCGAGCGCCTGCAGCACCTGCGCCTCGACGAAGTGACCGATCCGGCACTTGGCCATGACCGGGATCGAGACGGACTCCATGATCTCGGAGACCTTCTCGGGGTCGGCCATGCGAACGACGCCGCCCTCGGCCCTGATGTCCGCGGGGACGCGCTCGAGGGCCATGACCGCGACGGCGCCGGCCTCCTCGGCGATCTTCGCCTGCTCGGCGGTGGTGACGTCCATGATGACGCCGCCCTTGAGCATCTCGGCGAGGCCGCGCTTGACGCGCAGGCCCCCGGTCTCTCGTGCGGTGGTGTCGGACATGAGGGGGTTCCTTTCCTGCGACGAGTCCGAAAGCCCAGGATACGGGGGCCGGGAGCTTCTTTCCGAAGGTCAGAGGTCCAGCAGGGCCTTCGATCGTTCGGCCGCGGGGACGTGCATCCCGTCGTCGGCTACGAACCAGAACGACGCGCCCCGGCCGCTGCGCGGGGACGCCTTCGTGACCGCGCTCGCCAGCGCCGGCGGGTAGCGCGTCACCGCCGCCGCACGGACGTCGTCGCGGTCGCCGACCGGGACGCCGAACGCGGAGGAGATCGTCGACAGCGCCAGCATCGTCCGCGCCAGGGGGGTCGCCGTCACGGCGAGCCGGACGAAGCAGTGCGCGACGACGGCCTCGAGCTCCGTGCGCGTGTAGCCCTCGACCAGTCCCGAAGTCATCGCGATCGCCGGACGCCGCGTGAAGCAGACGAGCGCGTTCGGGGCGTCGTCGCGGATCAGCCACAGCTCCGGCGCGGGCAGCTTCGTCTTGCTGGCGAGCCCTTCGACGATGTTCTCGAGTCGGGGCGCCGATCCGGGGACGACGGGCACCGCGCCGGACCTCCGCAACATCCCGCGCCCCGAGTTCGACACGGTCCAGACGATCGCGCCCGAGAACAGAGCGGCGAAGGCCGCGATTCCGATCGGGCCGAGCACGAGCCACGCGAGGACCGTGCCGGCGAGCGCGACGCCGGCGACGATCGCGATGCCTGCTCGGGTGCGGTCACGGCTCCCGGGGGCGCCGTCGTAGTCCCAGTCGGGAAGCTCCGGCCGGGCCGGTGCGGTGGGGGCGGCGCTCATTGCGGGGCGGAACGGAGCGAGGTCTCGAAGCTGCTCGTGTACTCGCCGAACCTGCTCGCGACCGCGACGTCCCCGTCGGTCCGCACGATCGCGCGCGTGCGTCCGTCGACCCAGATCGTCGCCTGCGCGCGGCCCGAGAAGTCACCGCGGAAGTTCGTGACGCTCTCGATCCGGTAGACGCCGTCGGACACCCCGGTGACCTCCATCCGGTAGTCGCCGGACGTCTGCGCCTTCCAGCGGCCTCGCCACGTCTTGCCGGCCTCGAGGGGGAACGACAGCGACTCGATCGGTGGCTGAGGCTCGTACGTCTGCGAGAAGTTGAAGCTTCCGTACGCGAAGTCGATGACGACCTTCGTTATGAGCGCTTGGCCGGGCGTGTGTCGCGTGGTCGTCGTGATCGTCTGCTGATCGGACGACCGCGCCTCGGTGACGATGACCGAGTCGCTCTCGTAGCTCGCAGTGATCGTCGCGGTGTCGGGGAGCTTCTCCTTGCTGCAGCGGGGGCCCTGGCAGAACCGTTCGAAGCCCTGCTGGTCGTAGACGTACTCGCCTGCGGCGAAGTAGCCGCCGGACCCTCCCCCGCCACCGGCGAAGCCGGGGTTGCCGCCGCCACCGGAACCGCGGGGGCCGCCGCCTGAGCCCGAGCCGCCGTCGTTCCCGCCGCCGTCCGGCTTCGACCCGCCCTTGGCATCGCCGCCCTTGCCGGAGCCGTTCTTCGAGCCCCCTTGTGCCGTGGTGTCTTCGTCGTCGCCGCCGGTGCCGGAGCCGGACCCGTCCTCGGCGTCGGCGGTCGCGGCGGCCTCGCCGGGCTGGGTCCCCTGCGGGTCCGAGCACGCGCCCAGCAACAGCAGCAGCACGGCGGCGCCGGCGAGCGCCCTCTTCGGAAACACGATCCTCATGACCCCCTTGGTATCAGGCCCCCGATGATAGGGACGCGCGGGCGACCTTCCCCGACGGGAGCCGCGGGAGCGAGTCGACGACAACGAGCTGCCGCGGCGCCTTGTACGCGGCGGCCTGACCTTTGACGTGCGCACGCAGGTCTTCGAGCGACGGCGCGTCCCCGGCCGGGACGACGTACGCGACGACCCGCTGTCCCCATTCCGGATCGGCGGCACCCGCGACCGCGACCTCGGCGACGTTCGGATGGGACGCGAGCAGGGCCTCGACCTCGGCCGGAGACACGTTCTCGCCGCCGGTCACGATCATCTCGTCGGCCCGGCCCAGGACCCGGAGACGACGGCCATCCCACTCGCCGGCGTCGCCGGTCACGAACCAGCCGCCGCGAACCGGAGCCTGCCCCCGGTATCCCTCCATGAGCGTGGGCGTGCGGAGCGCGACGATCCCCTCTTCGACTCGCACTTCGACGCCTTCGAGCGGCTCGCCGTCGTAGACGACGCCGCCACACGTCTCGGTCATCCCGTAGGTCCGGACGACGTTCGCGCCCGCGGCACGGGCCGCGTCGAGGAGGTCCGGCCTCACGGCCGCCCCGCCTAGGAGGATCCATCGCCACCTCGTCAGGTCGGCGCCGTGGGCGAGCAGGCGCTCGAGCATCAGCGGGACGAGCGACACCGCGTCGGCGTCCGCAGCCGCCACCTCCGCGGCGTCGAAGCGCGGGAGCACGACGGGCTCGGCTCCGTGGAGGCGCGACCGGACGACCGTCATGACCCCGGCGACGTGGTCGAGCGGCAGGCAGCAGAGCCAGCGAGCGCCCTCGGAGCCGAGGTGTGCCGAGGTGAGGCGGGCGGCGGCCTCGAGGGCCTGTCGGCTCAGCTCGACGAGCTTCGGCGGCCCGGTCGACCCCGCGGTCGCCAGGCAGAGGGCTCCCCTCGCGGGCAGCTGGTCGTCGAGCCGCGTCGTGCCCCCGGGCTCGACGAGGGCCGCGGGGCGGGCGAGATCGAGGAGCCGGCGTATCTCGGGGGCCGGCAGGTCCCATCGCAGCGGGAGGACCGCCGCGCCCTCGGCCCAGAGGCGCTCCAGCCGGGCCGCCATCTCCGGCCCCGGCGGCCACCTCAGGGCGACGAGCTCTGTCTCGGGGATATCCATGGCCACCTGCTACGGTAGGCGTGATCGTACGAGCTATCACTCTAGGAGCAATCGCTAACATGGATTGGGAGCGCACCCGGAGCTACGACGACATCGTCTACGAGACCGCCGAGGGGATCGCCAAGATCACGATCAACCGGCCCGAGGTCCGCAACGCGTTCAGGCCCCAGACCCTCTTCGAGCTCCAGGACGCCTTCAACGTCGCCCGCGACGACCCCGGGATCGGCGTGATCATCTTCACTGGGGCCGGCGACAAGGCGTTCTGCTCCGGCGGGGATCAGCGGGTCCGAGGCGACGACGGCTACAAGGACCAGCACGGCGTCGGGCGTCTGAACGTCCTCGACCTGCAGGTCCAGATCCGGCGCCTGCCCAAGCCGGTGATCGCGATGGTCGCCGGATACGCGATCGGCGGCGGCCACGTGCTGCACGTCGTGTGCGACCTCACGATCGCCGCGGAGAACGCGCGCTTCGGCCAGACCGGGCCGAAGGTCGGATCGTTCGACGGCGGGTACGGGGCCGGGCTCCTCGCCCGGATGGTCGGCCACAAGAAGGCGCGCGAGATCTGGTACCTGTGCGAGCAGTACGACGCGCAGGAGGCGCTCCAGATGGGGCTCGTCAACAAGGTCGTGCCGCTCGATCGCCTCGAAGAGGAGACCGTCGCGTGGGCGCGCCGGATCCTCCAGATGAGCCCGCTCGCGCTGCGGCTGCTGAAGGCTGCGTTCAACGCGGACACGGACGGGCTCGCGGGGATCCAACAGCTCGCCGGTGACGCGACGCTCCTCTACTACATGAGCGAGGAGGCCCAGGAGGGCCGCAACGCGTACCTCGAGAAGCGCACGCCGCGCTTCGACAAGTTCCCGAAACGTCCCTGAGGGCGGGATGAACGTCTGGGTCGAGGCGGCGCGGCCCCGCACTCTGCCTGCGGCCGTGGCACCGGTCCTCGTGGGAGCGGGAGCCGCTCGGGTCTGGGATACCTGGAGGTTCGCCGGCGCGCTCGTCGTCGCGCTGTCGCTGCAGGTCGCGGTGAACTACGCGAACGACTACTTCGACGGCGTGCGCGGTGTCGACACCGCGGATCGAGTCGGCCCCCGCCGCGCGACCGCGTCGGGTTTGGTTCAGCCGGGGCAGATGAAGGTGGCGATCGGGGGGGCGCTTGCGGTGGCGGGCCTCGCGGGACTGGGGCTTACGTTCGCCGTCGGCCCCGAGCTATTGCTCGTCGGTGTCGCGTCCATAGCCGCCGCGCTCGCGTACAGCGGGGGGCCGCGGCCGTATGCATCCGCGGGCCTCGGCGAGCTGTTCGTGTTCACGTTCTTCGGGCCCGTCGCGACGATAGGGACCGCGTACGTGCTCACGGAAGAGCTCCTCGGCCGGGCCGTCGTCGCGTCGATCCCGGTCGGGCTGGTCGCCGCGGCGATCCTCGTCGTGAACAACGTGCGCGACATCTCGACCGACGCGGCGGCGGGAAAGCGGACGCTGGCGGTACGGCTCGGGCCGCGCCGGACGCGCCACCTCCTCGCCGGCCTGGTCGCCGTGGCCTGTGCCGTCGCAGTGGGGCTCGTCGCGACGGCGGGCCGCGACCCGAGCTTCGTCTTCGCCGTGCTCGGTTGTGGCGCCGTGCTGTTCGTGCCCGTTTCGAACGTCTATCGAGCCGAGGGGGCCGGCCTCGTCCCCGCCCTCGGCTCCCTGGCCTTACTCCACCTGGTGTTCTCCGCCCAGCTCGCGGTGGCGCTCGCGCGGTGAGCCTCCGGACGTTCCGCATACCGATGCGCGTGCGGTTCCGCCGCGTCACGGAGCGATCGGGCGTGCTCGTGCGCGGCCCCCAGGGCTGGGGCGAGTTCTCGCCGTTCCCCGAGTACGGGCCACCCGCGACGAGGGCATGGCGCGCTTGCGCGTTGGAGGCCGCTACCAAGCCGTGGCCGGCACCCGTGCGCGACTTCGTTCCCGTGAACGCGATCGTTCCCGCCGTCGGACCCGAGCAGGCGCACGCGATGACGCTCGCGTCCGGATGCACGACGGTGAAGGTGAAGGTCGCCGAGGGAGACGACGAGGCGCGCGTCGAGGCCGTGCGCGACGCGCTCGGGCCGGAAGGGCGCATTCGCATCGACGTCAACGGCGCGTGGGACGTCGACGAGGCGGCGAAGTGGATCGAGGTCCTCGGCCGCTACGACCTCGAATACGTCGAGCAACCGGTCGCGACGCTGGAGGAGATGGCCGCGCTCCGCAAGCGCGTCGACGTCCCGCTTGCCGCGGACGAGTCCGTGCGGACCGCCGACGATCCTCTGCGCGTCAAAGGGCTCGAGGCCGCCGACGTCGTGGTCCTGAAGGTCCAGCCGCTGGGCGGGGTGTGGCGCTGTCTCGAGGTGGCCGAGGCCGCGGGGCTCCCTGCGGTCGTGTCGTCTGCCGTCGAGACCTCGGTCGGCCTCGCCGCGGGCCTCGCTCTCGCTGCCGCGCTGCCGGAGCTCCCGTACGCCTGCGGGCTCGGGACGGCGTCGCTGCTCGCCGGCGACGTCGTGGCGGACCCTCTCGTGCCCGTCGACGGCGTTCTTCGGGTGTGCCGTCCCGGGGTCGACGACGCGTCGTTGCAGGCGTTCGAGACCACCGGCTCGGGTCACGGCGACGAATGGATCGAGCGATGGGAAGCGGCCTCGTGAACGCGCGCAGCGCGGGCGACGCCGCGGCGTTCTGTCTGCTCGACGACCTCTACCGGTGCGGCGTTCGCCACGTGTGCCTGTCGCCGGGATCGCGCTCGACGCCGCTGGCGGTCGCGGCGACCTCCGACGAGAGACTGCGCGTGCACGTCTCGATCGACGAGCGATCCTCGGCCTTCCTCGCTCTCGGGATCGCCCGGGCAACCGGGCTTCCTGCGGTCGTCGTGTCGACGTCGGGCACTGCCGTCGCCAACTTCCTCCCGGCCGTCACGGAGGCGTCGAACGCGTCGGTCCCGATGATCGTCGTCACGGCGGACCGGCCCCCGGAGCTGCGCGGGACCGGCGCGAACCAGACGATCGACCAGGTGAAGGTCTTCGGCGACGCCGTGCGCTGGTTCTGCGAGGCCGGCGTGCCCGACGACCGTGTGCCGCTCGCCCGCTACTGGAGGTCGGTCGCGTGCCGCGCGTTCGCGGAGTCCGTCGCCCGCGACCCCGGCCCCGTTCACGTCAACGTCTGTTTCCGCGAGCCTCTGACCGCGTCGCCCGAAGACGAGGTCGTCACCGACGTCGAGGGCCGGGCGGGCGGCGAGCCGTGGACCGCCGTGACGCGAGCCCGCGCGGTGCCGTCCCCCGCGGACGTCGAGTGGCTGGCGGAGAAGGTGGCGTCGGTCGAGCGCGGCTTGATCCTCGCGGGCGCGGGCGACGCCGAGGCGGCCGGGGTCCACGCGCTGGCCGAGGCCGCGGGATGGCCGGTGCTCGCGGAGCCGTCGTCCGGCCTGCGCTACGGGCCGAACGCGATCTCGACGTACGAGGCCTTGCTGCGCGCCGGGTGGGCCGAGGACCATCGCCCCGACTTCGTCCTCCGCATCGGGAAGATCGGCATCTCAAGCGTCGTCAACGGGTTCTTCCGCGACGGTCCGCAGGCGCTGGTCGACGCGCACGGGCGGTGGCTCGACCCCGAACGCGGCGCGGACCGCATCGTCGTCGCCGAGCCGGGGCTCCTCTGCGCAGCAGCCGCGCCCACGGCGCCGCGGCGCTCCGGCTGGCTGGACGAGTGGACGGCGGCGGACCGGGCCGCGCGGGCTGCGATCGACGCGGTCCTCGACGCGACGGACGAGGCCTCGGAGCCGCGCGTGGCGCGAGACCTCGCTGCGCAAGCGCCGGACGGTTCGACGCTGGTGGTGGCCGCGAGCATGCCCGTGCGCGACCTCGACTGGTTCATGGCGCCGCGCGACGGCCTTCGTGTCACGGGTAACCGCGGAGCCAACGGCATCGACGGGTTCGTGTCGACGACGCTCGGCGTAGCGCTCGCGTCCGAGGGTCCCGTCCTCGCGCTCGCGGGCGACCTGTCGATGCTGCACGACCAGAACGGCCTCCTGCTCGCGCGGAACGAGGCGGTCGACGCGGTCTTCGTCGTCCTGAACAACGACGGGGGCGGGATCTTCTCGTTCCTGCCGCAGGCCGGCGCGGTCCCCGACTTCGAGCGCGCGTTCGCGACGCCGCACGGGATCGACTTCGCGCAGGTCGCGGCGCTCTACGGCTGCGGCTACTCCCGGCTGGAGACGGCCTCGGCGCTTCCGGAGCTGGTCTCGGCGAGAGGCTTGTACGTCGTCGAGGCGCGAACCGACCGCGCGGCGAACGTCGATCTGCACCGCGAGCTGTGGGCCGCCGTGGGGGCCGCGCTCCGCTAGGGCCGCGGAGGAACGGGCTCGCGGATGTCCCTCAGGACCTCGTCCGCTGGAGGTGGAGCGAGCGAACGCGCGGCTTGGTTACGCCGTCGCACCGCCGTTACCGGAGCGAGAACGACGACCAGCACCCATGCGAACCAGAGGGGTCCCGGGAAGTCGACCTCGCGCGTGACCAGGGCCGAGGTCGCCATCGCGGCGGTCCAGGCGACGAGGTCGAGTGCGAGGTAGAACGCGACCCACCGCCCGAGTGACATGCGGCGCAATGCCCAGTCCTCGTGCCCCCTGGGCACCTTCCCGGCAAAGTAGAAGCGATAACGCGCCCACCAACCCGGCGCGCGCTCGCCTTCGGCGAGGATCGGTCCGTCCGCCTTCATCCCGCCACCAGAGTAGCGGCTAGGCCCCCTCGAGCGCCGACATCATCGCCCGCAGCTTGACCCTCGTCTCCTCCAGCTCGGCTTCGGGCTCCGACGCGCCGACGATCCCGTTCCCGGCGAAGAGCCTGCCCCGCGCACCCTCGAAGCGGCCGCAGCGAAGCGCAATCCCCCACTCGCCGTCGCCGTTCGAGTCGACCCACCCGACCGGGCCGCTGTAACGCCCTCGGTCCATCCCTTCGAGCGACCGGATCGTCTCGAACGCGGTCCGGCGCGGCGTCCCGCACACCGCCGCGGTCGGGTGCAGCAGACCGGCGAGCTCCAGCGCCGTCGCATCGCGTTCGAGCACGCCCTGGATCCGCGTGCTGATGTGCTGCGCGTTCGCGAGCCGCAGCAACAGCGGCCCCTCGACCTTCAGGTCCGAGCACACGGCACCGAGCGGCCCGGTCACCGACTCGACCGCGAAGCGATGCTCCTCCAGGTCCTTCTCGGACGACATCAGGCCCTCCGCGAGACGTTCGTCCTCGGCACCGTCACCGCGGCCGATCGTCCCCGCGAGCACGACCGACCTCACGTCGTTGCCGGACCGCGCGACGAGGAGCTCCGGCGTCGCGCCGACGAGCCCCGCGCACGAGAACGTGAAGCATCCGGGGAACCGCCGTGCGAGACGCGCCAGCAGCAGCGGCACGTCGAACGGGGTCTCCGACCACACGAGCACGTCGCGAGCGAGCACGACCTTCGCGAGGTCGCCGGCGCGGATCCGCTCCGCCGCCGTCGCCACCGCGTCGAGCCATGCCACCTCCGAGATCGTCGACCCGCCGTAGCGCACGCGGTCGGCCGTGAGCGTCGGGCGCTCCCGCAGGAAGGAGTCGGGATCCGCACCGCGGGCGGTCGCGACCCAGGACGGCCCCCACACGACCTCGGGAACGATCAGCACCGAGTCGTCCGACAGCGGGTCGAACGCGAAGCTCCCGAACGCGAACGCCCGGCCCCCGAGAGAGCCGAACACGTCGTGGAGCTCGGCCGCGGCGCGCTCGAACCGGCCCTCGCCGGAGCCGACCTCGATCTCTGCCGCGACACCGGCGGCGACCATCCCCTCGCCGCCGTTGAGCCACACGACCGGATCGTCGACGCGCGCGGCTATCTCCAGCAGGTCGTTCATGCCCTCGTCCCGGAGAGGAGCTGGACCGCGCCGAGGCCCATGTGCCGGGCCGCTGCGTCGCGGAAGCCCGCGGCGCGCAGGCGCGCCAGGAGATCCTCGGTCGGCGGCAGATACGCGGTGGAGCGCGGGAGGTATCCGTACGCGTCCCGGTCGGACAGAAGCCCGCCGACGAACGGCACGACCTTGTGGAAGTACACGTGGTGTCCGGCCCGGAGGACACGCGACTCGGGCTGCGACACCTCCAGCAACGCGATCCGGCCCCCGGGCCGCACGACCCGCGCGAGCTCGTCGAAGAGGTCGCCGACGTCCGTGACGTTGCGCAGCGCGAACCCGCAGGTGACGGCGTCGACGCTCCCGTCGCGCAGCGGCAGCCTCAGCGCGTCGCCCTGGAACAGCGGGGCATCCGTCCGCGCCTCGCGCAGCATCCCCATCGAGAAGTCGACGCCGACGACCCGGTGCCCGGCCCCCTCGAGCTCCCGGCAGAAGTCGCCGGTCCCGCACGCGACGTCGAGCACGAGGTCGCCGGGACGAAGGTTCAGCGCGGCTATCGACTTGCGCCGCCAGCCGGTGTCCATGCCGAAAGTCATCACGCGGTTGACGAGGTCGTACCGGGGCGCGATCGAGTCGAACATCGACCGGACGGCCTCGACCTTCTCGCGACCGACGGGCAGGCGGTCCTTCACGAGCCGCTCGCCGAGCTCTCGAGCCGCGCCTGCGCCTCTGCGATCAGGAGACGCCGGAAGTGACTCCCGACGAGCGCGCCGGTCGCCGGGAGCATCGCGGCAAACGCC
>DASQDO010000414.1:0-1521 GCA_035634135.1 Actinomycetota bacterium | reverse complement strand
TGGTGCTTCTTGGCATACCTGTGCGCGAAGTCGAGGACCCGTGGGAGCTGCACAACCTCTTAGGCGACCTCGACCCGACGAACGACCCGCCGGATGCGCTGGACCTGTCGCTGCAGCTACACCGCGACGTGGTCTGCGCGGGCACGTCCGGCCCGTCGGCCTGTCCCTGACAGGGGATAACCTCGCCCCGTGATCGACCTCCATCGTTACGTCGCGTATTCGATCCCGACGCTGTTCGCGCTGCTCACCCTGGGCGCGATCTGGACCTACCTGCGCAACCGCGAGCCGGGTGACTGGTACTGGAACCTGCTCGCCGCCGTCCAGATCGTCCTCGGCGTCCAGCTCGTCGTCGGAGTCGTGCTGTTCGCGCTCGGCGGGCGTCCGCAGTCGAACGGTCCGAACTGGCTCCACTACGTCTACGGGGCGCTGTTCCCGATCGGGGTCCTCTACTTCGCGCACAGGTATGCCAAGAAGCACCAGGGGGTCGAGATGATCATCTTCGGCATCGCCTGCTTCGTGTCGTTCGGCCTCACGTTCCGGGCTCTGCAGACCGGCCTCGGCATCGACTGAGTGAACCTCGCCGACCTCGCGGTCATCGTCCTCGGGGGCCTGGCCGCGTACCGCGGGTTCAGGCACGGTCTCCTCGGCCAGTTCTTCGAGATCGGCGGCGGGTTCCTCGGGCTCGTCCTCGGCGTCACGCTGGCCGGCTCGATCGCCGACGCGTTCACGGACGAGCCCGGCATGCAGGCGCTGTTGATCTCGTTGCTGACGGTCTTCGTCATGCTGTCGCTCGGCCAGACGCTCGGGCACCTCGTCGGGGCGCGGTTCGGGCGGGCGGCGAAGAACTCCAAGCTCGGCGGCGTGAACCAGGGCCTCGGAGCGGGCTTCGGCATCTTCGTGACGCTGCTCTCGTACTGGCTGATCGGCTCCTTGCTGGTGCACGGGCCGTCGCGCGAGGTGGCGAAGCTCATGAGCAAGTCCGTGATCCTCAAGGAGCTCAACGCGATCTCGAAGCCGCCCGACGTGCTCGCCTACCTGCGCCAGTACCTCGACACCGCCGGCTTCCCGCAGGTGTTCGCCGGCTTGCCGCGTCCCATCGGCGAGCCCGTCGACCTCCCGTCCGACAAGGCCGCGCGGGCGGCCGCGCGCAAGGTGCAGGCGTCCACGGTGCGGATCGTCGTCCCCGCGTGCGGGGGGCAGCAGCTGGGGACCGGATGGATCGGCGCTCCCGACACCGTCGTGACGAACGCGCACGTCGTAGCGGGGGGCGGCGACGTCGAGGTCCAGGACCAATCGGGATCGCATACCGGACGGGTAGTGCTGTTCGACCCCGGCACCGACGTGGCGATCGTCCACGTCACCGGCCTCACCGGCCGGCCGCTGGACCTCGAGACGTCCGAGCTAGAGCGCGGGACGCCGGGGGCGACGCTCGGCTTCCCGGGCTCGAACGCGCCGGAGATGGACGTCGACCCGGCGGCCGTGCAGGACAGCTACCCGGCCAGGGGCCGCGACATCTACGGC
>DASQDO010000413.1:0-2021 GCA_035634135.1 Actinomycetota bacterium | reverse complement strand
TGAAGGATCCGCCCGACCAGACTGCCGAGTTCAGGGCCGCGAACTTGTTGTCGTTCTGCGGGATGATCGTCCCCATGTGCGCGCGCACGATGTCCTCGTGCTCGCGAAGCGCCGAGTCCATGTCCAGGAAGATGACGCCCTTGTTTTCGAGCTCCTCCTGGAGCTTGTGGTAGACGACCTCGGACTCGTACTGGGCGCCGACCCCGGCGAGGTACTTCTTCTCCGCCTCGGGGATCCCGAGCTTGTCCCAGGTGTCCTTGATGTCGGCCGGCAGGTCCTCCCAGGAGTTCGCCTGGTTCTCGGTCGGCCGGATGTAGTAGTAGATGTCCTCGAAGTCGATCGTCGAGAGGTCGCCGCCCCACGCCGGCATCGGCCGCGCGTAGAAGTAGTCGAGGCTCTGGTGGCGGAACTTCCGCATCCACTCGGGCTCGTCCTTGTGGCTCGAGATCGCGTCGACGAGCTCGTGAGAGAGCCCCTTGCCGGACTTGAAGAAGTAGTCCTCCGGGACGGAGAACCCGTACTTGACCTCGTAGTCGGACCCGATCCCCTGGACGACCTCGGTCTCGGTGATTGCCATTACAGGTCTCCTCCCACTGTCGCCGCCGCCGGGATGAAGGCCTCGTAGCCCTCGGCCTCGAGCCGCTCTGCGAGCTCCGGGCCCCCCTGTGCGACGATTCGCCCGTCCACGAAGACGTGCACGAAGTCGGGCTTGATGTAGTTCAGGATCCGCTGGTAGTGCGTGATGACGAGCGCGCCCATCTCGGGCCCGACCAGGCGCTGGACGCCCTCGGCCACGACCTTGAGGGCGTCGATGTCGAGCCCCGAGTCGGTCTCGTCGAGGACGGCGACGCGCGGCTGCAGCATCGCCATCTGGAGGATCTCGACGCGCTTCTTCTCGCCGCCCGAGAACCCCTCGTTCAGGTAGCGCCCCGCCATCTCCTTCGGAACCTTCAGCTCCTCCATCGCACCGGTCATCTGGGTGCGGAACTCCTTGATCGCGATCGGATTGTCCTCGCCGCCGTTTCGCGCCTTGCGGACTGCGTTCACGGCCGAGCGGAGGAAGCTCGCCACGGTGACCCCCGGAACCGAGTACGGGTACTGGAAGGCGAGGAACATGCCGCGCTGCGCGCGCTCGTCCGCCTCCATGCCGACGACGTCGACGCCGTCGAGCAGGATCTCGCCCTCGGTGATCTCGTAGGCCGGGTGGCCCATGAGCGCGTAGGCGAGCGTCGACTTGCCGGAGCCGTTCGGGCCCATGATCGCGTGCACCTCGTTCGATTCGATCGTGAGGTCGACGCCGCGGACGATCGGGGTCCCGTCTTCGAGCGCGACGTGCAGGTTCTTGATCTCGAGGAGCGACAAGGTTTGTAACAGCCTCCCTGAAGGGATTCTCTGGCGGAGCCGGGCGGCTCGTGACTCACACAGTCTAGCGGCGGGGCCTGGGCTTCCGGGCCGGGTGGGGGTGCTACGATTCGGCCATGCCCGCAGGACTCGGCCTGCCCGAGCTGCTCATCATCTTCGCCCTCCTCCTGCTCCTCTTCGGGGCGAAGCGACTGCCCGAGATGGGCCGTTCGCTCGGTCGCGGGATGCGCGAGTTCAAGGAGGCGGTAACCGGAAGCGACGACGCCCCCGAGCGGGGTGCCGAGCTTCCCTCGCGCGCCACCGTGACGCCGCCGCCGCCTCCCCCGGCCGCGCCGGCGCCGCCGTCCGAGACCGAGCGCGTCTCGAGCTAGCACTCCGCGCCGGTGGCTATCCGCTTGCCGCGTCGGCTCCGGCACGGCGAGAGCGTCACGCTCGTCGAGCACCTGGACGAGCTTCGCACCCGGCTGATCGTCTCTCTGCTCGTCCTCGGCCTCGGGGTCGCCATCGCCTTCCCGTTCCACGAGCGCATCGTCGAGTGGCTCGTCGACCCGCTCCCCGACGATCGCCAGCTCGTCACCTTCGGCGTCACCGAGCCGTTCGTCACCTCGTTCAAGGTCAGCCTCGCGGCGGGCTTCCTGCTCGCGTTCCCCGTCCTCCTC
>DASQDO010000412.1:0-2215 GCA_035634135.1 Actinomycetota bacterium | reverse complement strand
CTTCGCCACCCTGTGGGCGACGAAGGAGACCGGGTTCACGTCCGCCGACGTCGCTCGCTACCTCGACGCCCGCGCCCCGGCCGTCACGGACCGGGCGACCGAGGTCATGGACCTGCTCCTCAACTACGACGCGGCGACGATCGACGACGTCGGGGACCGCTTGATCGAGCTGTCGACCGGGAACTTCGCCGACGACTACGCGGACCTAGTCGGCGGCGGGAACCTCGAGAAGGCGCTACGCGAGGCGTCGGCGTCGTCGCGGGGGCAGATCCTCGACGGGCCCGACGTCTACTTCCGCGACCCCGACGAGGCCGTGTCGATCGTCACGGTGACGCAGACGGCACAGTCGGAGAGCAACCCGACGGGGATCACGACCGAATACGTCTTCCGAATCATCCTTCTCCGTACCGGTGGGGAGTGGAAGGCGGACGACGTGAAGATCCTGAGCACGAACGAGGGCTAGGCGGGCTAGGCGGGCGGGGAACCGAACGTCTCGAGGATCGCCTGGCCGTTCTCGACCATGCGCTCGAAGCTCGGCCCGTACCAAGGCCCGCCCATCAGCAGCCGGTCGGCGACCCCGTCCCACGCCTTCACGCGGTCGCGGACCTCGTCGACCGTCCCCGCTGCCGCGATCGCGTCGCAGAGCTCGTCGTCGACGAGCTCGACCATCGCCTTTCTGTCGCGGGCGTCGAACGCAGCGCGCAGATCGGGGACGAGGTGGGCGCGATCGTGCAGCTCGAGGATCTTCGTGTACGTCCTCGTCGTCGCGTAGAAGGCGATCTGGAGCTTCACCTCGCGCCGGGCCAGGTCGACGTCGTCCGAGATCGAGATCATCGGAGACGCCGTCAGGTTGCACTCGTCGGCCTTGCGTCCGGCCCTCGCGGCGCCCTCGGCGACCGCGGGTCGCACGACCTCCTTCAGATACTTCGTCGACGCGAGCGGGTGGCCGAGGAGGCCGTCCGCTACCTCGCCGCAGATGCGCGCCATCAACGGGCCGACGGCGGCGAAGTAGATCGGCACGTCGCGCGGGGGCGGCATCCTCTTGCCCCCGAAGACCGGCATCGTCACGTTGTAGAAGCGACCCTCGAACACGCGGTCCTCGCCGCGGTTCGCGCCCCACACGGTCCGCAGAACGCCCGCGTACTCGCGCAGCTTGGGGGCCGGGTGCTCGAACTTCACCGAGAAGCGGCGCTCGTTCACACCCTTGACCTGGGAGCCCAGCCCGCAGACGAAACGCCCGCCCGAGAGCTCGTCGAGGTCGGCCGCCTCCATGGCGGTGATCGTCGGCGACCGCGGGAACGCGAGGGCGATCGCGGTGCCGATCTTGATCTTCGACGTCGCCTGGATGGCGGCGGCTGCGGGGATGAACGCGGAGTGCGTCGTCTCCGCGACCCAGCACGACTCGAAGCCCGCGTCCTCGGCCGCCTTGGCCATCGCGCCGATCATCTGCAGGGGCCCGCCGATGCCGATCCCGTAGTCCATGGCCGGGACTATAGACGGCGCGAAACGGCGTCCCCCGCCGCGGTATGGTCGCCCCGATTGCGTGGCAGCTATCGACTAGTAGGAGGCACGGTGGCGGAACTGCTCGAAGACGAAGAAATCGAACAACGCCTGGACGAGCTCGGCGATTGGGAGCGCGAGGGCGACGGGATCCAGAAGGTCTTCGAGTTCGACGACTTCACCACCGCGATCAAGTTCGTGAACGACGTCGCCAAGCTCGCGGACCGCTACGACCACCACCCGGACATCGACATCCGGTGGAACAAGGTGAAGCTGTTGCTATCGACCCACTCCGAGGGGGGCCTGACGCCGCTCGACTTCGACGTGGCGGGCGAGATCGAGCAATCGATCAGATAGCGCGATCGCCGAGACGATCGCGCCCTAACGCGACCTAGCCGGGCTCGGTGTCGTCGCCTTCGGCGACGGTAGGCGCTGCTTTCTGCCCGGTCAGGGGCACTCGAAGTTCTCGAGGACCCAGAGCCCGGCCCGGAAGACCTTGCAAGCCTCGCCCTCGCGGCCCTGCTCCATCAGCATGTCGCCGAGAACCCGATGCGCCCGCGCCGCGCGCAGGAAGTGCTCGGCGTCGGTGTAGAGCCGCACGGCCTCGCGCAGGTGCTTCTCGCCCTTCTTGGGATCGTCGTCCTTTAGGACGAGCCCGAGCTCTAGGTTCGTGAGCGCCAGCTCGCCGACGTCCTCACCGTTCTTCAGGATCTTC
>DASQDO010000411.1:0-6875 GCA_035634135.1 Actinomycetota bacterium | reverse complement strand
GGCGGGGACCCACGCGCTCAGGTGCTTGCAGCGCACGCGCGTCTCGCCGGGCACGTGCTCGACCAGGGCCTGCGGGTCGACCGTGGCGTCCTCGGCGACGACGACCTCGACCCTGGTGCGATGCGAGAGCCGCGCCTTCAGCTCGCCCGGCGTGCCGGCCGCGACGACCTTGCCGCGGCCCATGATCGCGACGCGGTCGAGCACGTGCTCGGCCTCCGCTACGTCGTGCGTCACGAGGATCACGGCCGCACCCCCGCGGGCGCGGTCCGAGATCAGGTCCCAGATCTTCGTGCGCAACGCCGGGTCGATGTCCGCCGTCGGCTCGTCGAGGATCAGCACCGGCAGTCGCCCGACGAGCGTCATGCCGATCTGCACGAGGCGGCGCTGGCCGCCCGAGAGCTTGCGGAGCTGGCGGCCCGCCAGGTCGCCGAGAGACAGCGTGTCCATGAGCTGCTCCGCGTCGCTTGTGGCGGCGGCCTTGCCCAGCCCCCGCAGCATGCCGGTGTAGGAGATGGCCTCCGCGACCTTCAGCTCGCCGAGAGCCGTCGCGCCCTGAGGCAGGTACGCGACGCAGCGGGCGACGCGGCGCTCCGGCCCCCGTCCGCCGAAGACGAGCTCGCCGAACAGCCTGATCTCGCCAGAGGTCGGGCGCAGGAGGCCGACGAGCTGCCGGACGAGCGTGGTCTTGCCCGCGCCGTTCGGACCGAGGAGGCCGAAGGCCTCGCCGCGGGCGACGGACCACGAGACGCCGTCGTTGGCGACGACCTTGGGGTCCCGGTAGACCTTGCAGAGGTTGCGGACCTCGTAGGCGGGAGCGTTGCGCATCTGCGGCGAGGGTAGCGCGGGGCGGCCTCGGCCGGACCGCAGGGCACAGGCGGGGCGGCCTCGGCCGGACCGCAGGGCACACGCCGCAGCCCGGGGGGCCGGTCGCTATGCGTCGCCCTGCTGACGCCTCGTGGCAGCCGCGGGAGGCGGCCCCGCCCTGGCGGCGAAGACTCCGTTACCTCGCAGCGGGGACTGCGTGTGTCTGACGGAGACGGCGCCTACGAAAAGGAGTGGCGTGGGGCGGGCACGTGGGGGCAGGGCGGCCGCTTCGCTTGTCGTGCTCGGGATCGTCGTCGGGCAGGCCCTGGCGGCGTCGCCGCCGGCGGCCCGCGCCCAGACCGGGATCACGCTGAAGGCGCCGTGCCCGGCGCTCGGCGGGGCCTTCAACCGGTGGGCCCCCCTGAGCACCCCCGGCCGGCTCGCCCACGTGGCCAGCTTCGGCCAGGCCCCCTGCACGTTCGTCGGCACCACGTCGGACGGCGCCGTCTACCGCACCACCGACGCGCGGGCGTGGTCGGCAGTCGTCGCCCTCGACGACCTCGAGACCGTCGCCGGGGTCGCCGCCGAGGAGATGCCGGTCGGGACGGCGTTCGTCTTCGGCACGCCCGAAGACGCCCTGCTCGGTTCCGACGGCACGCACCCCCGCGCCGCGGGCATGTACGTCACCCGGGACTTCGGCGCGTCGTTCCGCGCGATCCCCGACCTCGCGGGCTTCTCCGTGTCGGCCGTGGCCGCGGCCCCCAGCGATCCCCAGGTCCTGTATGCGGCCGCGTCGCCCGTGCGCGGCGTCCCGGTCCCGCTCACGCTGAAGAGCTCCGACTTCGGACGCACGTGGATCCCGTTGCCGGGGTCGCTTCCCGTGCGCCCCACGCGGATCGCCGTCGACGCACGCCTGCCCGACGTCGTCTGGGCCAACAGCACCGTCGACGGGACGACGCCGTCCGGAGGCGTGTGGCGGTCGCTCGACGGGGGCCTCACATTCGACAGGGTGCGGGACGACACAGTCCTGGACTTCGACGCCGCGCCCGTGCCCGGCGGCGGGAGCCGCGTCGACATGGCCACGCCCGGGGGCCTCGTCCGCACGCGCGACAACGGCACGACGTTCCGCACCGTCACGACCGAATCGGTGACCGCGGTGACGCACGAGCGGTTCGCGCCGGACGCGCTCATGGCCGTCGTGAGCGCGCGAGCAGCCCGTTCGGTCACCGCCGGGCGGACCTTCAAGGCATCGCCGGGGCTCGGCGACCTCGCCGGCTGTGCGGTCACCGACCTCACGCGCAACGAGGAGTTCCCGAGCCACTTCCTGCTGTCGCTCGCCGGTTGCGACGCCGCCGGCCACTACCTGTACCGGAGCGACGGCCGCGACCTCGCCGGCATCGAGGACCTCGGCGGCGACGTCGAGTCGAGCCTCGTCCCGAGCTTCGAGAGGCTCCCACGCACCGAGATGCCGATCCTGCGTGTCGTCGATCTGCCCATCACTTCGCCTGTGAACCCGTCGTCCGGCTCGATCGCGTTCGACGGGGAGCACCTCTACTACACGAACAACGACACGAACCACCAGATCCACGTGTCGACCACGACCGGCGACCACGTGCGGACGCTCTCCCTCGACGAGGGCTACAACATCCGCACGCTCACCTACGACCCTCACCTCGACAAGCTGTGGGCGGCGATCCACCTGCCGATCGACCCCTCGTACCTGAGCGTCTACATGTACCTGGTCGATCCCCGCACGGGGGCCGCGACCCAGATGTTCAAGTCGCCCCTCGACGCCCAGACGACGCTGTCGATGGACCCGACCGAAGGCGTGTTCCGGTCGTACGCGCACCACGGCTACCAGGTCCACGAGATCTCGAGGTCCGGCAAGGTCGTCGAGAGCTGCATGGTCCCGGGCTTCCCCGTCGACCCGAACGTCTCGACGAACCCCGACCGCAACCACCCCGAGATGCCCGCGCCGGGGTTCGCGACCGGCCTCGCCGTCGGCGGCGGTCGCATGTACCTGCAGCTCGAGGACGACCGCACGATCTACCACGTGAGCAAGGACTGCGAGCTCCTGTCGGTGTTCGAGCACCGGAGGTTCGCCGAGTCGTCCGGGGGCGGCCTCGAGAACGACCAGATGGCGTGCGACACGGTGACGTTCGGACAGCCGGCGATCTGGATCCGGGACGCGGACGTCAACGCCGCGTACGCGTACGCGGTGCCGAACGGCTACTGCCCCCTGGACAGCAAGGTCACGATGACTCCTCCGAAGGTCACCGCGAAGGCCGGCGACGAAGCGAGGGCGTGTGCGCTGCTCCTCGGCGACGGGCCCAGCGACGACGTCATCCCCGTCCCGGGCGCGGAGCTCACGTTCTTCGCGGGCGACGCACCGGTCGCTGCGGCGGTGACCGACGGCGACGGCTTCGCGTGTGCGTCGTTCCGCGCTCCACCGGCGCCCGCGCGCTCCTTGCCTTTGGAAGCCGCGTTCTTCGGCAACGTCTCGTTCCGTCCCTCGTCGGGGGCCGGGCTGCTCGAGACTTTCACGCCGATGGCGCCCGACCCGAAGGCTCCGGTACCGCCTCCGCCTCCTCCCGAGGAGCCGCAGGTGGTCGTGATCCCGCCGCCGCTGCCGCCGCCGCCGGTCCAGGCCCCGGTGCCGGGCGGCCCGCACGCGCCGAAGCCGCCGCAGCAGCCGAACCCCCAACCGCAGCAGCAGCCGCAGGTCCAGGCCCAGGCAGGGCTGGCGCGTCAGCAACAGCAGCAGACGCAGCTCGCGTTCGCGTTCTCCGCGGACGAGTCGCCGTTGCTGAACGAGGAGTACGCGATGAGCGAGCGCGGCGACCGCAACCTGCGGCTGTCGTTCCAGGGCGCGGCGGCCCTCGTCATGCTCGCGTTCGGCTGGTGCATGACGCGGACCTCGTATGCGTTCAGGAAGGTGCGCCGGTGAGGCGCGCCGCCTCCGTCGTGGGGCTCCTCGCGGCGTTGCTCGCCCCCGCGGCCCCTTCTCCGGCGGCCCCCCTGGCCGAACGGGTCGAGTTGATCGTCGCGTTCGAGGACGGGGCGGGCCCGGCCGCTCGTCGTGCCGCTGCTGCAACTGCGGGCGCGACCGTGACCGGACGGCTTCCCGCGCTCGGGCTGCAACTCTGGAGCCTCCCGTCGACCGCAGTCGCGGCCGTCGAAGCGGCGCCGGCGATCGAGTGGGCCGAGCCCGACCGCACCTTGTACCTGTTCGACAAGCCGAACGACCCGTTGCTTTCCCGCCAGTGGGCGTTCGACGAGCTCGAGTTCCCGAAGGCCTGGGAGCTGGAGGCGGGGGCGACGTCGCCGGTGGTCGTCGCGGTCGTCGACAGCGGCGTAGAGGCGACCCACCCGGATCTCGAGGGCCGGCTCGTGGAGGGACGCGACTTCCTCGCCCAGGACGACACGCCCGACGACCCGAACGGCCACGGGACCGGAGTCTCGGGGATCATCGCGGCGAACACCGACAACCGCGAGGGGATCGCGGGCATGTCGTGGGGGGCGAAGGTCATGCCGCTGCAGACGTGCGGGGAGACCGGGACGTGCTCGATGTTCGCCGTCGTGCAGGCGATCGTCTGGGCCGCCGCGCACGACGCCCAGGTCGTGAACCTGTCGCTGGGCGGCGCGCTTCCGAGCTGTGGCCGCACGCTGGCCGCCGCCGCATCGTTCGCCGAGGCCCGCGGGACGCTGCTCGTCGCGGCGTCGGGCAACTCGGCCCAGAACGGGAATCCCGCGGGCTACCCAGCGGCGTGCGACGGGTTCATGGCCGTCGGCGCGACCGACGTGCTGAATCGCTGGGCCGCGTTCTCTCAGTACGGTCCGCACCTGTCGGTCGCGGCCCCCGGGGTCGCGGTGATGACATCGTGGTCGACCGAGACCTCGCCGAAGACCAGCCGCGGCTACGCGATCGTCGACGGGACCTCGTTCGCGGCCCCGCACGTCTCGGGCCTCGCGGCGTTGCTGTGGTCGCGCCACCCGGACTGGACCCCCGCGCAGGTGCGCGCCCGCATCGAGCAGAGCGCGATCGACCTCGGGCCCGAGGGCCACGACCCGTGGTACGGCTACGGCCGGATCGACCTCAGAAGGGCGCTGGCCGAATGAAGCGCGTCGCGCTCCTGCTCGCGATCTCGGGCCTGATGCCGCTGGTCGTCGCTCCCGCGTCGGACGCCGGCACGTTCACCGCCGACGTCTACCGTTCGCACTTCCTCGCGCGCGACCGCGACGGCGTCGCGTACTCCGTCGACGCCGTCGTCGAGGACCGGCCCGGCGGCACGCAGCTCGTTCTGGAGGTGCGGCGGCGGTGCAAGGGGTGCCGGGCCGAGGTCTACGTACGAGAGCTCGGGCCCGGGGACTTCGCGCTCGTCCCGCCGGTGGGCGTCACGGAGTGCGTGTGTATGGGCGCGTTCGTCCACACGAAGTTCGGGGGCAAGGAGCTCCGCATCGAATGGAGGTGGGACCTCGAGCAGGACGGGGGTCCTGCGGGCGACGGCTACGAGTGGGCCACGGTGACGGCGAACAACCTGATGAACGTGTCGTGCTTCGGGACCGGGACCTACACGGCGACACCGGACCCGCTGTCCGGCGAGGCGCCCCAACGGCCGAAAGGTGCGCAGCCGTTCCCGAAGGAGATGCCGAGGGGATTCCAGGAGGACATCATGGGGAGCCCCGGCTGCCACGTCGAGAGTCCCTAGCCCCCGAAGCCCAGACGCTCGAGCGCGTGGGCGCGCCGCTGCCAGTCCTTCTCGACCTTCGCCCGCAGCTCCAGGAACACCTTCGTACCGAACAGGGCCTCGATCTCGAGCCGCGTCTCGGTCCCGACGGCCTTCACCGTCTCGCCGCCCTTGCCGATCACGATCCCCTTCTGCGACTCGCGCTCGACGAACACCGTCGCGCGGATCTCGAGCAGGCCGTCGTCGCGCTCCTCGAAGTCCTCGGTCACGACCGCGATCGAATGCGGCAGCTCCTCGCGGGTCCGGGCCAGCAGCTTCTCGCGCACGAGCTCGGCGACGAAGGCCGGAGGAGGCTGGTCGGTCCGAGTCCCGGGCGGGTAGTACATCGGCCCCTCGGGCATGCGGGCGGTGACGAGGCCCTCGAGCAGCTCGACGCCCTCGCCCGTCCGGGCCGAGACCGGCACGAACTCGTCGAAGTCGCGTATCGCCGCGGCTTGCGTGAGAGCGACCGCGACGTCGTCGCGGCCCATAGCGTCGACCTTGTTCACGATGCAGAACGTCGGGCATTGCGCCGCAGCGAGGTCCGCGGCGACCTTCTCGTCCCCGCGGCCGACCCCGGACTTCCCGTCGACGACGAACAAAGCCAGGTCGACGTCCTTCCACGTCGCGCGGACGAGGTCGTTGAGCCTCTGCCCCAGCAGCGTGCGCGGCTTGTGATAGCCGGGCGTGTCGACGAGCACGACCTGGACCCCGTCGCGGTCGAGGATGCCGCGGATCGCGCTGCGGGTCGTCTGCGGCTTGTCGGACGTGATCGCGACCTTCGTGCCGACGAGCGCGTTGACGAGCGTGGACTTGCCGACGTTCGGGCGGCCTACGACCGCGACGAACCCGGACCTGAACGGCTCGCTAATCGTCGTCGCCCTGCTCGGGGGCGGGGGTCTTCGTTATCAAGACCTTCTGCACCCGCCGGCCGGTGACGCGCTCGGTCCGGAACTCGAGCGAGTCGAAGCGCACGGACTCGCCGACCTGCGGGACGCGTCCCGTGAGCCCGAACACGAGGCCCCCGACCGTGTCCCACTCGTCGTGCGGGAGGTCGACCTCGAGCAGCTCGTTGACCTCGTCGATCGGCATCTTCGCGTCGACGCGGATGCGGTCCTCGTCGACGGGCTCGACCAGCGGCTCCTCCTGGTCGTACTCGTCCACGATCTCGCCGACGATCTCCTCGATCAGGTCCTCGATCGTGACGAGCCCGGCCGTCCCGCCGTACTCGTCGACGACGATCGCCATGTGCACGTGCTGCTCCTGCATCTCACGGAGGAGCTCGGCCACCTTCTTCTGCTCCGGGATGAACAACGGCGCGCGGCCGAGGGCCGACACCTTCGC
>DASQDO010000410.1:0-1519 GCA_035634135.1 Actinomycetota bacterium | reverse complement strand
CGCCAACCCTCACTGCGTACTTCTCTAGAACGCGCAGACCGGGCGTCGTCTTCCTGGTGTCGACGAGGCGCGCCTTCGTCCCCCAGAGGCTCTGGGCGAAGTCGGAGGTGAGGGACGCAACCCCCGAGAGCCGGGCGAAGGCGTTGATCGCGGTCCGCTCGGCCGTGAGGATCGACCGGAGGTTCCCCTCGACCCGGGCGAGCGTCTCGGCCGCTTGCGTCACGTGACCGTCGTCGACCTTCGGGTCCCAGTCGAGCCGCCCCCCGCCGACGATCTCGAAGCAGAGCCCCGCGACGTCGATCCCGGCGACGACGAAGCTCTCCCGGGCCTCCAGGCGTGCGACCGCGTAGGCCTTCTCGGGGATGACGCTCGCCGACGTGACGTCGCCGCGGCCTACGTCCTCGGCGAGCCAGGACTCGACCAGGGGCCGGACGAGAGACAGATCGAGCTCGTTGTTCACCGTACGCAGGTTATGGCCCCGGCCCCCCTGCCGGAAGGGGGATCAGAGTCGCTCGATCGAATACCCGGCGGAGGCCAGGCGCCCGGTGACCTGCTGGATGTGGGGGCCGCCCTTCGTCTCGATCTGGAGCGTCACCTCGACCTCGTCCATCTGGACGGCGACGCCCTCGCGGTGATGCTCGACGCCGACGACGTTCGCGCCCATCTCCGCGATGAGGCCGAGCAGCTTGAAGAGCTCACCCGGCTTGTCCGGGACCCTCGTGCGGAACGCGAGGTAGCGGCCGGTCGCGCTGAGGCCGTGACGCATCACGCGCAGCAGCAGCAGCGGGTCGATGTTCCCGCCCGAGAGGATCACGACGACCGGGGGCTCGAGCTCGCCCACGCCTTGCGTCACCGCGGCGACGCCCGCGGCCCCCGCGGGCTCGAGCACGAGCTTCATGCGCTCGGCCGTCATCACCAGAGCTTCCGCGATCGCATCGTCCGAGACGCACACGACCTCGTCGACGTGCTCGGCGACGTGCGCGAGCGTGAGGTCACCCGGCCTGTTCGCGGCGATCCCGTCCGCGATCGTCGACATCGAGTCGAGCGTCACCGGTGAGCCCTGCGCGAGCGAGCGCTGGAACGACGCCGCCCCCGAAGCCTGGACGCCGAGCACCCGCGCCGCGGGATGGAGGGCCTTGACCGCCGCCGCGATCCCGGCGCAGAGCCCGCCGCCGCCGATCGGGATGACGACGGTGCCGATGTCGCCGTTCATCTGCTCGGAGATCTCGAGGCCGATCGTCCCCTGCCCGGCGATCACGTGCTCGTGGTCGAACGGATGGACGAACGTCGCGCCGGTGCGAGCCGCGTGCTCCTCCGCGGCCTTGAACGCGGCCCCGAAGTCGTGGCCCTCGAGCACGACGGTCGCGCCGTAGCGCTTCGTCGCCTCGGCCTTCGGCAGGGACGCTCCCGCCGGCATGTAGACGGTCGCCTCGATCCCGGCGAGTGAAGCGGCCAGCGCGACGCCCTGGGCGTGGTTGCCGGCCGACGCGGCCACGACGCCCGCGGTCCGCTCGTCGTC
>DASQDO010000409.1:0-4614 GCA_035634135.1 Actinomycetota bacterium | reverse complement strand
GCCCGTGTCCCACACGAACGACGGGACGTTCGTGAAGCGGACGGCCGCTACGCGATCGCCGTCCATCCGCGCGACGGTCGTCAGCCGTCCCGAGGGCGCGTCGACGAAGACGTGATCCGACGTCGGCGGGACGCGTCCCGACTCGAGTGCCCACGTCACGAGCGCGATCGTCCCGTGCCCGCACGCGGTCGAGTAGCCCTCGTTGTGGAAGAAGACGACGCCGAGGTGACCGTCGGCGTCCTCGGGCTCGGTCACGAAGCACCCGTACATGTCCGCGTGGCCACGGGGCTCGTAGACGAGGAGCTTGCGGACGTCGTCGAGGTGCTCCTTCGCATAGCGGCGCTTGTCGAGGATCGAGCGGCCTTCGAGCGGGGGAACGCCGCCGGTCACGATGCGGAACGGCTCTCCGCCCGTGTGGTAGTCGGTCGTCGTGACGATGGAGGGCTGTGGCATGGGGCCATCTTCGCAGCCCCGGTAGTGTGCGGAGCACGACCGTTTTCGAGAGAAAGGCACCGCCCGATGTCCGAAGACCTCGTGTACGCGAGCTACCCCGTGTTCCGTGCGAATGCGAGAGCGGCGGGGCTGGACCGCGACCTCGCGGCGAAGCAGCTCGAGGAGCTGTTCGCCGAGTGGGAGGACCGTGTCCAGGTCCGCGGCGCGTACTCGACCGCCGCGT
The DNA here is from genome assembly GCA_035634135.1 of Actinomycetota bacterium. GTDB lineage: Bacteria > Actinomycetota > CADDZG01 > CADDZG01 > WHSQ01 > JALZEG01. The sequence goes on along the minus strand of DASQDO010000409.1, from coordinate 3,938 downwards.
TCACCGCCGACGCCGACCTGATGTTCTGGTGGGTCGCGAAGTCCGTCGACGACCTCCAGCAGCTCACGATCGAGTTCGCCAGGACGCACCTGGGCTCGTTGTGCGCGCCGGTCCATGCGTTCCTGGGCGTCGTGCAGCCGGCGGAGTTCGCGCGCGACCACCAGCCCGCGTTCGTCAAGGGCGAGCCGCCGAAGAAGTACGCGTGCGTGTACCCGTTCGTGCGGACGCCGGAGTGGTACCTGCTGGACCCGGCGGAGCGGGGCAAGCTGCTGCGCGAGCACGGCGAAGGGGGCCGCGAGTTCCCGGAGGTGCTGGCGAACACGACGAGCGCGTTCGGCCTGGGCGACTACGAATGGATCCTGGCCTTCGAGGCCGACTCGCCGGACCGGATAGTGCAACTGATAAGGAGACTGAGGGCGACGGAGGCGAGACGCTACACGAAGCTGGAGACGCCGTTCATAACGGGGATCCGAAAGAATTTGGGGGGCCTGGTGGCCGACCTGGTCTGATCGATCAGAAGGTGAGCTTCCAGAGCACGCGCCCGGACGGAACGTCGAGGACCTCGCCCCCATTGGTCAACAGTAGGGACCCCTCGGAGGCGAACGCCAGCGGTCTGTGGCTCAGTTGCACCGAGTGGAGGAGCTCTCCCGTAGTCGACCATACGAGCAGGGAGTCCGGCAGGCGTTCGTACGCGCGATAGAGGCCGGCCCATGCACCGAGGGCCCGGCTCCACGCGACTCGGAACACGTGCCCACTGGTTTTCGGGGTCCAGGTCCAAGCGACTGCACCCGACATGTCCACGCAGGTGACGCCTTTCGGGTCGAACGTGAGACTGCGCGAAGGGTTGAGGTGCGCGTGACCCTCGGTTCCCGTCGTCAGTACCGCGTCCTGCGAAAGAGCGACGTCGATCACGCCCGATAGTTGAACCTTCCACGCTTGTCGCCACTCGGGCACCGCGTACGCCACCAGGTCGTAACTACCCCGGCGAACGGCCATCACGAGCGAGGAGCGGCCGTCGTGGCAGAGGTAGTCCGCGCCTCGAACGGTCCGTACCGTCTCGCCCGTAGTGGCTTCGACGACGTGCATCATCTTGTATTCCATGCCGACGGCGACGCCCCCCTTGCCCACGGGGTGAAGTTGCTGTGATTTCTTCAGGTCGCGCCTCTCCCAGACGAGTTCGCCGTCGATCCCATATCCCGCGACGCCGTACCGATCCCACGCTCCGGCGACGACCACGGGTGGGTCGCCGTCGACGACGGCCAGACGGCGCCCCCCGCGCTCGAAGATCGACGCGAACGAGCCGAGAAGCTCGCGCCGGGAGAGGCTGAAGACGTGGACGGCATCGAACCGTCCCCATCCGACGGCTAAGTCGGAGTCGGGGAACGCGCCGGCGAACTCCCCGAATCCCGTGAGGCCCTTCGTTACGTTCTCGCCCACTCCTCGAAACGGCTCCACGTCGTGCGGGCTACCTTCTTGCCCGCCGATTTCAGGGCTTCGTAGTCGCCCGTTGCTTGCGCTCTCAGGAGGTGCCCGAAGTCGTATGGCTGGCCGGGGATGCCGGTCTCCGACTCCGGTGCGTCCAGGATCACCACGGCCCTCACGGAGTCCGGGCCCCCTTTGTGCAACTGACCGGTCGAGTGCAGATAGCGGGGGCCTACGCCGGCCGTCGTCGCTATCCCTTGCGAGCGCGCGACCTTGGCTCGGGCCGCGTCCAGGGTCTCCGTCGTCTCGACCGTGCGCGGCGCGAAAGCCAGGAACGCCGCGTAGTCACCGGGGGCCGCGCCGGCGAACAGCGCGTCGACGTCGTCTTCCGTCCAGTCCGGCTCCTCGTCCGACTCAAGGGCCGCACGGGCCGCTTTCTTGGCCGCCTCGACGTCGGGCTGATCGAACGCGTTGATCCCTAGGGCCGCGCTCGCTACCGCCGTCGCGAACTCCCACAGGAACATCTGGGCCCCCAGCTCCTCGGGCCCGCGCACGTCCAGCCGGATCACCGGGTGCCCGGACGGCGGTTTCGGCAGCTCGTCGTCCTCCAGTCGCAGGTGGACGAAGACCCTGTCCTCCCCGTACGTGTCGAGAGGCGGCTCACCGACCACCGGCACGATCCCCACCCCGTGCTTGCCCGTCGACTCGGCGATCAGCTGCTCGACCCAGTCGCCGAACGGCGCGAGCCCCGGCGACGTCACGAACGTGAGCTTGTCGCGGCCCCCCTGCGCGAGGCGGCCCAGCGCCCACCCGAGGACCAGCCCGGGGTTCTCGTCCGGCGGGACCGATGGCCCGCACGCAGCGGCCATGGCCGCTGCGGGCTCGAGCAGAGCGTCGAGGTCGACTCCGCACAGAGCCGCGGGCACGAGCCCGAACAGCGACAGCGCGGAATACCGTCCGCCGACGTCCGGCGGGTTCAAGAAGACGCCGCCGAAGCCCTCGTCGGACGCGAGTTGCTCGAGTGACGTGCCGGGATCGGTGATCGCGGCGAAGTTGCGTGCGTCGTCCGATCGCGCGCGGAAGTACGCGTACAGAGACGTCGTCTCGATCGTCCCGCCGGACTTGCTCGACACGACGAAGAGGTTGTTCGTCCCGACGAGCTCCTCCGCGACCGGCTCGATCTGCCCAGGGTGCGTCGAGTCCAGGACCACGAGCTGCGGGTAGCCGGTGCGCGCGCCGAAGCACGTCGCGAACACCTCGGGCGCGAGGCTCGATCCACCCATGCCCAGGAGCACGACCTTGTCCATGTAGACGCCGGTGTCGCGCACGAACGCCTCGACCGGAGCGATCTCACCCCGGATCGTGTCCGGCAGGTCGAGCCACCCGAGCCGGTCCGCCGGGTCGTCGTCACCCGGCCCCCACACGCTCGCGTCGCGCTTCCAGATGCGCGCCGCGAGATCGTCCGGCGGACTCTCGTCGAACCCGTCGATCCGCCAGCCGTCGCCGTCGAAAGCCATGCCACGCACCCTATCCGCGGGCGTTAGCGTGGGAGCAGAACACAAGGAGGAAGCCGATGACGACCACCTCACCTTTCGGCGCGCGCAAGGCGCTCGCCACGGGCTCCGGCGAGCTCGACTACTTCGGACTCACGGCGCTCGCGGACGCGGGCGTCGCCGACCTCGACAAGCTCCCCGTGACCGTCAAGATCCTGCTCGAGAACCTGCTCCGGCTCGCTACGACGCGTCACGCCGACGAGGGCGACGTCGAGCTCCTCGCGGGATGGGGGCAGGGCTCGGTGGAGGAGCGCGAGTTTCCGTTCGCTCCGGCCCGCGTGATCCTGCAGGACTTCACCGGCGTACCTGCGACCGTCGACCTCGCCGCGATGCGCACCGCGATCGAGCGGGAGGGCGGCGACCCGTCCAAGGTCGACCCGCTCGTGCCGGTCGACCTCGTGATCGACCATTCAGTGCAGGTCGACTCGTTCGGGAGCGCGCAGTCGTACACGATCAACGTCGAGCGCGAGTACGAGCGTAACCACGAGCGCTACTCGCTGCTCCGTTGGGCGCAGCAGGCGTTCGCCGGCTTCCGCGTCGTCCCGCCCGGCATGGGGATCGTCCACCAGGTGAACCTCGAGCACATCGCCCGCGTCGTGCAGGACGTCGACGGAGTCGCCGTGTTCGACACCCTGGTTGGCACCGACTCGCACACGACGATGATCAACGGGCTCGGCGTGCTCGGCTGGGGCGTCGGCGGGATCGAAGCCGAGGCCGCGCTGCTCGGCCAGCCTCTTCCGCTCGTGACGCCGAAGGTAGTCGGCTTCCGCCTCACGGGCCATCTCCAGACGGGCGTCACCGCGACCGACCTCGTGCTCACCGTGACCGAGATGCTCCGCAAGCACGGCGTCGTCGGCAAGCTCGTCGAGTTCTACGGCGAGGGCTTGAGCAAGCTCTCCCTCCCCGACCGGGCGACGATAGCGAACATGGCCCCCGAGTACGGGGCGACCTGTAGCTTCTTCC
>DASQDO010000408.1:0-8319 GCA_035634135.1 Actinomycetota bacterium | reverse complement strand
CTGCGGCCTCGGGGTCCGGTGACTCCGGGGGCCGGACGGGCTGGCCTGCGCCGCAGGAAGCGGCCGGGGCCTCGACCTCGACCGTAGAGGACGCCTCTTCGTCGCCTGCGGCCGGTAGCGGTGCGCGGGTGCTGTACGGGGACGCCGGGCTGACGACCGCGACGCCGAGCGAGGCTGCGCTGCGCCCGGCCGAGACCGAGCCCGCGGACACGACCGCAGCCGCTTCGGCGGGTGCGGCCGGGTCCGGGATGGCCGGCACGATGGGGCTCGACTCCGGCATGGGAACGTCGGGGGGCGGCGGGACGGACGCGGGGACGGTCGGCGGCCTCGAGACCGGGCTCGGCGGGTCCCACATGGGTACGGGCGAGACGGACGCCGGGACCGGCTTCGGCACCGTCGAGACGGATGCGGGGACCTCGGCCGGGGACGCCGGGTCGGGCCTCGGCACGACCGGGGTGGGGGCCGGGACGACCGACACCACCGCGGGCACCGGCGGGGGCGGCGCAGTCACCGAACGGGCGGCCTCGGCCGACGATCCTCAGGAGCAGCCCTTCGAGCGCGACGGCCGCTGGTGGTTCCGGCGGGGCGACGAGCTGCTCGTCTACGAGGAGCAGACCGGGCAGTGGGTGGCGGCGGACGAGCCGTCAAGCTCCGGGAGCGTCTCCACGGAGGCTTCGGCCCCCGCGGAGACTCAGGCGGAGCCCGCTCCCTCCGAGGGCCAGGTCACCACGCAGCAGGAGGCCGTCGGCACGTTCTGGAAGTGCCCTTCGTGCGGCGCAGTCAACGGCTCGACCGCGACGTCGTGCCGCATGTGTTTCACAGCTCGTCCGTAGCGAGCTCCTTCAGCTTCGGCCCGAGCCACGGCAGGCTCGGGTCCCTGCCGAGCGCGGCCCCCGCGAGGAACAGCAGCCACACGGCGGCCCCCGCGACCGCGACGGGGAGCACGAGCGACTCGTTCGCCGCTGCGGCGAGGTAGAGAAGCGCCGGCCACAGCGCGCCGAGGACGATCGCCTGCAGGCCGTGCCACCGGACGCGAGGGCTGCGGCCCGAGAAGTACGCGAGCAGCCCGGTCACGGGGAGCAGCACGTAAGCGATCGCAGCCATGGTGTGGCCCACATTAAGTCGGGGAGAACTGAGGACATGAGCAACCGCCTGGCACAAGAGACGAGCCCTTACCTCCTGCAGCACAAGGACAACCCCGTCGACTGGTATCCGTGGGGGCCGGACGCGCTGGAGCGGGCGCGCTCCGAGGACAAGCCGATACTGCTGTCGATCGGTTACGCCGCCTGCCACTGGTGTCACGTGATGGAGCGCGAGTCGTTCGAGGACCCGGCGGCCGCCGAGCTGATGAACGAAGGCTTCGTCTGCGTGAAGGTCGACCGCGAGGAGCGGCCCGACCTCGACGCGATCTACATGGAGGCCGTCCAGGCCATGACCGGCCACGGCGGGTGGCCGATGACCGTGTTCCTCACGCCGGACGGCGCTCCGTTCTTCGGCGGGACCTACTTCCCGCCCGACGACCGCCACGGGCTGCCGGGTTTCAAGAGCCTGCTGCGTGCGGTCTCCGACGCGTGGCGCGACCGCCGCACCGAGATCGACGCGCAGGGACAGAAGCTCGTCGACCACATCGGCGTCGCGACGAAGCTGCAGCCGTCGCACGAGGTCGTTACGTCGGATCTCGTGAGGGGGGCCGGGCGGACGCTCGCGCAGTCGTTCGACTCCGAGTGGGGCGGCTTCGGGCAGGCGCCCAAGTTCCCGCAGCCGATGACGATCGACTTCCTTCTGCGTCTCTCTGTCCATGGCGACGGCACCGCTGCGGAGATGGCGGAGGTGACGCTCGACGAGATGGCCGCGGGCGGGATGTACGACCAGCTCGGCGGAGGGTTCGCCCGCTATTCGGTCGACCGTCAGTGGATCGTCCCGCACTTCGAGAAGATGCTCTACGACAACGCGCAGCTGCTGAGGACCTACGCGCGTTCGTGGCAGCTCACGCGTTCGGAACGGCACCGCACCGTCGCACGCGAGACCGCCGAGTGGATGTTCCGCGAGATGCGCGACCCCGCGGGCGGGTTCTGGTCGTCGCTGGACGCGGACTCCGAGGGCGAAGAGGGCAAGTTCTACGTTTGGTCGCTGGACGAGGTCCGCGAGGTGGCCGGCGAGGACGCCGACGCGGCGATCTCGTACTGGGGGATGACCGAGCGCGGGAACTTCGAGGGCCTGAACATCCCCGTCCTGGCGGGGGCGGAAGCGCCGGGCCCCGCGCTCGGGCGGGCCAGGAAGGCTCTGATGGAACGGCGCGCGACGCGTGTCCGTCCCGGCACCGACGACAAGGTGCTGACGGCGTGGAACGGCCTCGCGGCTGCGGCGCTCGCGGAAGCGGGGGCCGCGCTCGACGAACCGCGCTGGGTCGCGATCGCGGGCGAGGTCATGGACTTCGTGCTCGGCACGATGCGCGTCGACGGCCGGCTGATGCGGTCCTACCGGCAGGGGACGGTCGCGCACCTCGGCTACTCCGAGGACTACGCCGCGGTGCTCGAGGCGTGCCTCGCGCTGTGGGAGGCGACCGGCGAGCTCCGCTGGGTGACCGAGGCGCGCTGGGCGGCCGACGACGCCGTTCGTCTGTTCCTCGACCCGGTCTCCGGTGGGTTCTACACGACGGGGTCCGACGCCGAGACGCTCGTCACGCGCCCGAAGGACCTGTTCGACAACGCGGTCCCGGCGGCGAACTCGATCCTCGCCGTCGAGCTCCAGCGACTCGCCGCGCTCACCGGAGAGCGGACGTACGAGAGCCACGCGCTCGCGATCGTCCGGCTGGTCCGCAACCTCGTCGAGCGGTCGCCACAAGGTTTCGGCCACCTCCTCGGTGCGATCGACCTCTACACCTCCGGGACCGTCGAGGTCGTCGTCGTGGGCCGGGACTCGGACGAGCTCGTGTCCCGGCTGCGCTCGACGTGGCGTCCGAACGCGGTGTACGCGATCGTGCCCGAGGTCACGGCCGAGAGCGCGGCGGCCGTCCCGCTGCTCGAAGGCCGGCGCGAGGTCGAGGGCCGGGCGACGGCCTACGTGTGCAGGAACGGCACGTGCAAGCTGCCGGTGACGACGCCGGACGAGATGGAGGAGCAGCTGGCGCTGCAATGAGCGGCGTGCGCGTGAACCGTTCGCTGGAGATCCCGGAGGACGAGCTCCGCCTCGAGTTCACGACGTCGGGGGGGCCGGGCGGCCAGCACGCGAACAAGGCGTCGACCCGTGCGGTCCTGATCTGGAACGTCGAGTCGTCGCGGGTCCTCGGCCCCCGTCAGAGGGCCCGGATCAAGGGGAAGCTCCGCCACCGGATCGACTCGTCGGGGAACCTCCGGCTCTCGAGCGACGCCCACCGGTCCCAGCTGCGCAACCGGGAAGCAGTCAGGGAGCGGCTCGGCTCGCTGGTAGAGGACGCGCTCCGGCCCGAGAAGAAGCGGGTCGGCACCAAGCCGACCCGGTCGTCCCAGGAGAAGCGCTTGCAGTCGAAACGCCTGCGCTCGGACACGAAGCGGACGCGGGCCAAGCCGGCGCCTGACGACTGACCGTCAGAGGACTTCTGCGCGAACCGGAGAACCCGGGGAGGAGCGGACTCACAGGAGGAAAGAATGCGCAGGGTCATCCACGTCATCGTCGGTGCGGTGCTGTTGCTCGGGATCGTGCCGGGGGCCGCCCTGGCCGACCACGAAGAGGACGGCATCTACGAGCTGCCGGCGCAGGACGACTGGACGAAGACGCGCCTCACGGTCTACGTCGTGCCCCCCAGCCACGGGCAGCTCTACAACTCGAACGGCCCCCTCGGCGGAGGCGACCCCAACGAGGTCACGCCGTTCGAGAACAGCTACCTCCGCGCGATGGAGGACTCGATCGAGGAGTGGAACAACGGGATCCGGAAGTTCGGCTCGAAGGCCCTGAAGAGGCGCTTCCGTGCGGACGTGTACGTCCTCGGGCGCGACCCCCTGCCGGACGAGAAGGAGCCCGACATCCTCGTCGTCACCGACGAGAACAAGGGCCCGGTCCTCGGCTTCGCCCTCTACGGCCAGCCCTGCATCGTCAACAACTCGCAGATGTTCGTGACCAGCTTCAGCTACGCGGACATGTTCAACGTCATGGGCCAGGAGTACGGCCACTGCCTGGGCCTCGGTCACGTCGGGAGCCAGGGCGGCGTCGAGCCGACCTCGTCGCAGAAGCACCCCGAGCACGACGTCATGAACGGCTTCTACGCGGACTCGATCGGTGCCGAGGGGACGCACCTCCACTGCGTCAGCAACCTCGACGTCAAAGGCCTCGAGTACACGTTCGTGAAGACGCTGACGGGGAGCGGCGAGGCGCAGCCGGTCTTCATGCAGGTCGAGAAGTACCGGACGACCTGCGGGGGCGACGGACGTCCGTCGCCCGAGGACCAGGCCGCGGCTAAGTTCCTGCCGTAACGACCTCGACGCCGCCGACTACCTCCGGCGCGCCGAGCTCGAAGTGCGCGGCGCCGATCGACCGGAGCGTGTCGACGAGGCGCCAGCCCCGCTCGTGTCGTTCGTAGACCTCGATCGCGAGGTCGGCGATCTCGGAGTTCACGCAGTGCCGCGTCCCACCGTCGGGATCGTCGTAGCGCATCTGGACCGAACGGTCGAGACGGAGCCGGGCCGCGCCTGAGATCCGCCACCGGTCGTTCGACGCGACGAAGGTCCACGCGGGGAACTCGTAGCGGCCGCGCGACCGCAGCGCCGTGAAGACGAGGTCTTCACCCCGGTAGCGCAGATAGGGAAACGTCAGCGCGGGAAGCCACGGGGCCCCCTTGGCCGCGACGGCTTCGAAGACCGCGTCTCCGCCGTCGTCCCACTCCGAGCAGTGCGCCCACGCCCACGACGCCGAGTGTCTGCGTCCCCACCGGTGCGTCTGGCAGCCCGGCTCCCGCTCGTACGCCACGACCTCGCCGTCGAGCTCGACCGTCCCGGAGAAGGGGACGGACAGGTTCGGCGAGCACAGCGTCGAGAACCTCCGCGCCGCTCGGTGCCGCAGCACCGCGGGCAGGTGGTGGTAGCAGCGCTCCGCGGGCTCGAGGTCGAGCGACCACGCGAGGCTCCTCCCGCCGGACTCGACGCGGCCCTCCAGATGGCTCTCCGACAGCCACGCGTCGCCGATCCTGACGAGGGCGCCGTCGTCCCGGCCGGGGACGTGGCCGAGGAGGTCGATCGAGTGGTCGTTCCTGCCGGCGAACGACCGGTTGCCCTCGGGATCGAAGTAGCACGCCCACAACGCGCACGAGGGATCGCCGGAGCCGGGGGCCGAGATCGTGTAGCGCAGCCACAGGCCGCTGCGCAGGCGGCGATGCGTGACGGTCGCGTACCAGACCTCCATGAACGGCGCCGTCCTCCGGTCCCACACCATGAGGTTCTCGGTCCCGGTCGCGGTGAAGGCCGTCACGCCGTCGCCGCCTCCAGCAGACGCGCGGCGACCACGTCCCACGACCACTCGCGCCGCGCTAGCTCTGCCGCCTTCAGCTCGAGCTCGCGTCGTTCGTCGTACGGGAGCGACAGCACGGCGTCCACCCGTTGCGCGATCCCGTTCACGGGGTCGCCGGGGTCGAACGTGAGCAGACCCGGCACGTCCAGCGCGCGCTCGATAGCGGTCCCCGCCTCGCCGATGCCTGAATGGCGCGGGACGATCGGAAGGACGCCGCTCGCCGCGGCTTCGGCCGCGACCATGCCGAAGGCCTCGGGTATCTCGGAGGGGACGACCAGCACGTCCCAGTGCGGAAGCGTCGTGGAGAGGGGGCCGTGCTCGAGACGGCCGGCGAGCTCGACCGGGACCGACGCGGCCCGCTCCCAGTACGCGTCCGGCGCCGTCTCGAAGAACCGATCGAGCTCGTCCAGCGACGCCTCCCGAGCGACTTTGCCCGCGGCCCCCGCGTTGCGCGTCGCCATCGTGTAGGCGAGCGCCTTGAGCTCGCGTGCGAACCCGCCGTAGCCGACGACGACCGCGCGCAGACCTTCCGTTGCCGTCGCGCCCAGCGCAGCGAGGAAGTGGTGCACGCCCTTGCCGGGGATCAGCTTGCCGACGTAGCCCGCGACCGGCGCGTGCCCGGGCTCCCTCTCGACCGGGCGGAAGAGGTCGACGTCGCAGCCGGGGTTCACGACCTGCGCGCGCGACTCCCATCCGGGGACCACGGCCGACGCGGCCGCGACCATGTAGTTGCTGCCACCGACCACTGCGTGCGCGCCGGTCAGGCCCTCGTGGGCGTAGTGGCGGTAGCGGTCCTGCTCCTTCACCGCGAACTCGAGCGCGCTCCCGTGCAGTTTCACGGCGTACGACGCGCCTGTCGCCTCGCAAGCGAGCCGCGCGACGTACGGGCCCATGACCTCGTGGCCGACGACGATCGCCTCGGGGTCGTGGTCACGGATCACGGTCGCGAGCGCCGTCACGTTGCGCCACACGTAAGCGTCGAGCTCTTCTTCCGTCAGGTCGACGAACCGCTTGGCGGTGAAGCCCTCGTACTCGTCGTAGACGTAGACGGGGAGGACCTCGCCGATGGAGGGCCGGACGACGCGGCACCGCCCGGGGGCCGGCGCGGCTTTCGTCGGATACTCGACGAACGTCTTGTTGTCGGCGGACATGTCGGCTTCCGAGTCGACGAACTCGAGCACGCCGGCGAGCGTCTCCTGACACATCAGCACGACGTCGTGCCCGGCCGCGCGCCAGGCCCGGGCGACGTTCGCGGTGAAGACGTTCGAGCCCGAGCCGGTCAACAGGTAGCCGTGCCACAACACGATCCGCATGGGCGCGGAGCCTAGACTCCGACCGTGCTGGACCGGACGCTCAGGCTCGCCCTCCGCAACTACGTCACGCTCTTCCTCTTCGTCGCGACGTTCACCGTCGCGATCCACCTCGTCTACCTCTTCCTTTTCCGGGACGTCGTCGGGCTGGCCGAGATCCACGACGCGATCCGGGAGTTCCCCCCGCAGCGCCAGGTCCGCGGCGTCGGCCACGCCGACCTGGACGCCTGGCGGATCGGCAACGTCGTCGTGACGCTGGCGGAGATCGCGCTCGTGCCGTTCCTCGCCAAGGGGGCCGCCCGGGTCATCGAGCAGGACGAAAAGGGCGAGGTTCCGACGGTCGGCGCGGCCCTGGCGGCGACGATGAAGCGCGGGTACCGGTGGTTTCCCTCCCTCCGGGAGGCCGGTCCGCTGCTCGTGACGGTCGCGATCGGCCTCCTGACCTGGTGGTTCGTGCGGAAGACCGGCCTGCTCCTCGTCGAGCCGGTGGGGCGAGATTCCGAGTGGGCGGCCGTCGCGGTCGTCGAGGGGGCCGCCCGGGCGGCCGGGGCCCCCTTCGTGCTCGTCTCCGTAGTTCTACGTAAATCGGCTCCTAAAGCCGATGAGGGGGTTCCGCCGAGTCTCTACTGATGCCAGAATCTTCCAATACGGCAGACGCAGTGCGATCGCGGAAGGACCACGTCAGTGGAGAAATCGAAGGCGACAGAGGCCGCGCAGCTAGGGCGCCGAGACGCGTTCAGCTCGGCGGCCGCGCACCGCAAGACCGAGGTCAAGAGGATCCGCGAGCGCAACCGCGTCAAGCGGCAGCGCTATCTGCTGATCGCGATCGCGGCGTTCGCGGGCTTCGCGGCGAAGCGCGCGTTCATCGACAACGACCCGCTCTCGTTCGGCCTGCCCAACTTTTCGCCGGACACGATGATCTATTTCATCCCGCCGCTGATGCTCCTGACGCTCGCGATGACGCCGATCCTCGTGATGATGCAGGGCAAGTCTCCGGCGATCAGGTTCACCCCGGACCAGATCGGCATCGGGTTCGACGACGTCCGCGGCATCGACGTCGTGCGCGAGGAAGTGACGCGCACGCTCCAGATCTTCCTCGCGTACCGGACGTTCAAGGAGGAGCTCGGCGGGAACCCCCGCCGCGGCGTCCTGTTCGAGGGCAACCCCGGGACCGGCAAGACGCACCTCGCGAAGGCGATGGCCGCGGAGGCCGGCGTCCCGTTCTTCTTCGTCTCGGCCCCCGCGTTCCAGTCGATGTTCTTCGGCATGACGGCGTTCCGTATCCGTTCGTTCTTCAAGGGCCTGAAGAAGGCGGCCCGCAAGGAGGGCGGCGCGATCGGCTTCATCGAGGAGATCGACGCGGTCGGCATGGCACGCGCCGGGATGAACGCGGCGCCGCTGCCGGGCCCGTCGCGGATGGGCGCGTTCCGCTTCGGTTCGAGCGACAACGGCCCGATGGTCAACGAGCTCCTGATCCAGCTCCAGTCCTTCGACACGCCGCCGTTCTTCGGGCGGATCAAGAACAAGGGCG
>DASQDO010000407.1:0-5343 GCA_035634135.1 Actinomycetota bacterium | reverse complement strand
CGAACGTCGGCGACCAGATCGAGGTCGAGATCACCGACATCGACCGTCAGGGCCGCATCAACCTGACGCCGATCGCCTGGCTCGAGCGTCAGGTCGAGGCCGGCAAGACGATCGAGGAAGCCCGTGCCGCAGCCGTCGCAGGCGGTGGCGGTGGCGGTGGCGGCGATCGTGGTGGCCGGGACCGGGACCGAGGTGGCCGCGACCGGGACAGAGGCGGCCGCGTCCGTGGCGGCCTGGACCGGGGGCCGTGGGACGGCGGTGGCGGCGGCGACAGAGGGCCGCGCCGCGAGCGTGCCCCGCGCCGCCCGGACGAGGACTCCCTGTAGTGACGAAGTTCGCCCGGACCGAGCTCGACTCGGGGATCACCGTCGTCACCGAGTCGATGACCGAGGTGAGGTCGATCTCGGTCGGCTTCTGGTTCGACGTCGGCGCCCGTGACGAGCCCGACGAGCTCGCGGGCACGTCACACTTCCTCGAGCACCTGCTGGTCAAGGGACCGGGCTCCCGTTCCGCTCGGCAGATCGCCGAGTCGTTCGACGCCGTCGGCGGTGACGTCAACGCGTTCACCGGCAAGGAGTACACGTGCTACTACGCACGCGTCCTCGACGACGACCTGCCGATGGCAGTGGACGTGCTGAGCGACATGATCCTGAACTCGGTGATCGACCCGACCGAGCTCGAGTCCGAGCGCAACGTGATCCTCGAAGAGATCGCGATGCACGCGGACGCGCCGGACGAGCTCGTGCACGACCTCTTCTTCCGGTCGATGTGGGACGGGCATCCGCTCGGCCGGCCGGTCCTCGGCTACAACGAGACGATCGGCCGCGTCGCACGCGACCAGGTCGCCGGGTACTGGCGCGACCGCTACGGCCCCTGCAACCTCGTCGTAGCCGCCGCCGGACGCGTGGACCACGACGACCTCGTGCGCAGGGTCGACTCGATCTTCTCGCCGGCGGGCGGGATCAAGACGTCCCGCACCGGCGAGGCCCCCGCGGCGCGCTCGGGCGTAAACGTCTTCAAGCGCCCGACCGAACAGGCTCACATCATGATCGGGACCGAGGCGCTCCGGAGGGGCCATCCCGACCGGCACGCGCTGACGTTGCTCGACAGCGTGCTCGGCAGCGGGATGTCGTCGCGCCTGTTCCAGGAGGTGCGCGAGAAGCGCGGCCTCGCATACTCGGTCTATTCCTACCGCTCGATGTTCGCCGACACCGGGACGTTCTCGGTCTACGCGGGGACCCTTCCGCAGAACGCCGAGACCGTGATGGAGATCGTCTCGAACGAGATCGAGTCGGTCGTCCGCGCCGGGATCACCGACGCCGAGCTCGCCCGCGCCAAGGGCAACGTCAAGGGCTCGCTCGTGCTGTCGTCGGAGGACCCGGGCAGCCGCATGAACCGTCTCGGCCGCCAGCAGGTCACGACCGGCGAGATCCTCTCGATCGACGAGCTCATCGCTCGCTTCGAGGTGCTGACGATGGACGACGTGCGCCGGGTCGCGCGCGACGTGCTAGAGGACGCCCGCTTCTCGATCACGGTCGTGGGGCCGTTCGAAGAGGACGCGTTCGACCGCTACGCCGCCTGATCGTCCGATGATCCGCGTCGGGGTCTTGGGGGCCGGGGGCCGCATGGGCGCGGAGACGTGCCGTGCGGTCGACGCCGACCCCGAGCTCGAGCTCGTCCCGCGCGTCGGACGCCACGACCCGCTCGAGACGCTCGTCTCGGCCCGTGCCGAGGTGGCCGTCGAGTTCACGACGCCCGACTCCGTCAAGGAGAACGTCCGCTTCTGCCTCAGCCACGGCATCCACTGCGTCGTCGGGGCGACCGGGCTGGGTGACGACGACCTGGCCGAGGTCCGCGAGTGGTGCCGTGAGGGTTCGGTCAACGCTCTGGTCGCGCCCAACTTCGCGCTGGGAGCCGTGCTGATGATGTCGTTCGCGGCGGCCGCGGCGAAGCACTTCGACACCGCCGAGATCGTCGAGCGGCACCACGAGCGCAAGCTCGACGCCCCGTCCGGGACCGCGCTGCGCACGGCGCGCCTCATGAACGAAGCGCGCGGGGGCCGGGCCTGGGCCTCGCGCCGCGGGGACGAGTCGGTCCCCGGGAGCAGGGGCGGGGACGCGTCCGGTGTCCACGTCCACTCCCTGCGGGTGCCGGGATCGGTCGCGCACCAGGAGGTCGTCCTCGGCGCGGCCGGCGAGACCCTCACGATCCGCCACGACTCGCTCGACCGCACGTCGTTCATGCCGGGCGTCGTCCTCGCGGTGAAGCAGGTTTCCCGGCTCGACGGCCTCGTCGTCGGGCTCGAGAACCTTCTCGACCTCTAGATGCGACGGCTGGCGGCGGTGGCCCTCGCTCTCGCGCTCCTGCCTGCGTGCTTCGGGCCGGACCCCAACGTGACCGAGGAGGGCAAGGGGAAGCCGCTGTTGACGATCGAGTTCCCCGAGACCGTGTCGCGAGGCTCCGTCGAGACGGCCACGCTGACCATCGACAACCCCGGGCCGGGCGACATGGGCTCGGTCGTCGTCGCGTTCGCCACCGCCGGCGTCGCAGGGGCGTCTGGGCCGCTCCCGGCCGAGCTCGTGCCGCTCACCAGCTCGTCCGAGAACCCGATGATCGAATCGATCACGCCCGAGCCGCGCGAGGTCTCCGACGACGGGGTCCTCTACGTCTTCGACGGCCTGGAGGAGGGCGCCTCGCGCGAGATCTCGTTCGACATACGGGTCCCGGAAGAGCCGGGCCCCGCTGCGAACTCCGTCAGCGTCTACGCCGGTGAGGACGCCGACCGCATCAAGGGATTGCTGCTCCGGACGGTGGTGACGGGTTAGCGTGACCGCTACGAGTATCGAAAGAGGAGGCCCCCCGATGTCCGCCGCTCGCTTCGGTCAGCTCATCACGGCCATGGTCACGCCCTTTGCTTCCGACGGGGCGCTCGACCCGAAGGCGGCGCGCCGCCTCGCCGGCCACCTCGTCGACCACGGCTCCGACGGTCTCGTCGTCGCCGGCACGACCGGCGAGTCGCCAACGCTGAGCCACGCCGAGAAGCTCGAGCTGTTCGAGGCGGTCCTAGCGGAGGTGGGGGACCGGGCGACGGTGATCGCCGGCACCGGCAGCTACGACACCCGCGAGACGATCGAGTTGACGGCCGCGGCCTGCGACCTCGGCGTCCACGCGTGCCTCGTCGTCACGCCCTACTACTCGAAGCCCCCGCAGAACGGTCTGCTCGCGCACTTCCGAGCGGTCGCGGACGCGGCGACCAAGCCGCTGATGCTCTACGACATCCCGGGCCGCACCGCCCGCCGCATCGAGCGCGAGACGATGGTCGAGCTCGCGGCCCACGAGCGCATCGTCGCGGTGAAGGACGCAGTGGGCGACGCGGGCGAGACGGCAGCGTTGCGACGCGACCTCGACGCGGCCGGGCACGAGGACTTCGAGATCTACTCCGGCGACGACCCGCTCGTGTTCCCGCATCTCGCGGCCGGCGCAGTCGGCCTGGTGTCGGTGTGCTCGCATCTCGTCGGCCCGCAGCTGAAGCAGGTGTTCGAGTCGTGGGACGCGGGCCGGACCGCCGACGCCCGTCGCTCCTACCTCGAGCTGCTCCCGTTCATGCGGACGATCATGACGCTCACCGCGAGCCCGATCCCGGTGAAGGCCGCCGTGAACATGCTCGGCCTCGACGTGGGCGAGCCCCGGCTCCCGCTCGTCCCCGCGACCGGCGACGAGAGTGCCGCGATCCGCGCCGCCATGGAGGGCCAAGGCCTCCTGTGACGACCCGAGTCGTCTTCCTCGGCGGCCTCGGCGAGGTCGGCCGGAACATGTTCGCGGTCGAGGCCTCGGACCGGATCGTCGTCGTCGACTGCGGGCTCTCGTTCCCGAACGAGGAGATGCTCGGCGTCGACCTCGTGCTGCCGGACTTCACGTGGATCTGCGAGCGCGCGGACAAGTGCGAGGCAGTCGTGCTGACGCACGGGCACGAGGACCACGTCGGCGCGCTGTCGTGGTTCCTGCGCGACGTCCCGGTCCCCGTCTACGGGACACCACTGACGCTCGGCGTGGCCCGGCGGCGGCTCGACGAGTTCGGCGTCGACGCGGAGCTGCGCGAGATCTCCGAAGGCACCCGCGAGATCGGACCGTTCCGCTTCACGTTCCTCGCCATGTCCCATTCGATCCCCGACGCCGTCGGGCTTGCCGTCGACACCCCGGACGGCCGGATCCTCTACACGGGCGACTTCAAGCTCGACGAGACGCCGGTCGACGGGCGCACGACCGACCTGGCGACGTTGCGGCGCCTGGGCGACGAGGGCGTCGACGTCCTGCTGTCGGACTCGACGAACGCCGAGACGCCCGGGCGCACTCCTTCGGAAGCCGTCGTCGGGCCCGTGCTCAGTCGCATCTTCGATGAAGCGCGCGGCCGCATCGTCGTCGCGTGCTTCGCCTCGAACCTCCACCGCATCCAGCAGGTTTGCGAAGTCGCGGAGCGCTTCGACCGGAAGGTCGCGTTCGTCGGACGCTCGATGATCGCGAACGCCGAGGTCGGGCGCGAGCTCGGCCACCTCCAGGTGCGGCCGGACACGATCGTGCCGATCGAGGACGCCCACCGGCTGCCGCGCGAGAGGGCGGTCGTGCTGTGCACGGGCTCGCAGGGCGAGCCGCTGTCGGCGCTCTCGCTGATCGCCGCGGGCGAGCACAAGGCCGTCCACCTCGACGCCGGCGACACGGTGATCCTCTCGGCGAGCCCCATCCCCGGCAACGAGTCCGCGGTCCATCGGGTGCTGAACGGCATCTACAAGGCGGGGGCCGAGGTCTTCCACTCGGGCACCGCGGCCGTCCACGTCTCGGGCCACGCGGCCTCCGACGAGCTCGCCGACATGATCCGCACGGTCCGGCCCCGGCACTTCGTCCCGGTCCACGGCGAGTACCGGCAGCTCGCGCTCCACTCGAAGATCGCGCAGGCGAACGGGGTCCCCGAGGACCGCATAACGATCGTCGAGGACGGCGACGTGATCGAGCTCGACGACGGCCGGGTCCGCCGCGGCGACGCCGTGCGCTCCGGGATGATCCTCGTCGACGGCCTCGGCGTCGGCGACGTGGGCCCCGTCGTTCTGCGCGACCGGCGCGTCCTCGCCGGAGACGGCGTGATCATCTGCGTGGTCACGATCGACGGGCAGACCGGCGAGGTCCTGGCCGGGCCCGACCTCGTGAGCCGCGGCTTCGTCTACGAAGAGGAGTCGCGCGAGTTCCTGGACGAGGCCGCCGACCGCATCGCCGACGCGCTCGAGCAGCTCGAGCGGGACCGGGTCACGGACTGGTCGACGATCAAGAAGGCGTGCCGCCACGCGCTGGGCG
>DASQDO010000406.1:0-5022 GCA_035634135.1 Actinomycetota bacterium | reverse complement strand
CGGCGAGCCGCCTCCCTTCTGCGGCGGGCTCCACGGCCACGGAGTCGTCGGCCGCGACGGAGCGATCTTCCTGCCCAAGGAGAGCTGCGAGCAGCCGTGGCTGGGCATCAGCCGCGACGAGGGACTGACGTGGGAGATCGTGCGCGTCTCCAACCTCGACGCCGGCCCCGGGCTGCTCGACCCGAGCGTCGACGTCGACGACAAGGGCAACGTCTACTACGCGTGGACGGGTGGTGACCGCCGCGTCTACCTCACGACTTCGAAGGACGGGGGCCGGACGTGGCGCCCCGCGACCGTCGTGAGCCCGCCGGGCGTCCACGAGGTCAACCTCGCGACGCTCGACGCGAGCGGAGTCGGCAAGGTCGCGATCGCGTACATGGGCAGTGCGAGCTCGCCGTGGCGTCGCGACTGCCGCGAGAAGGAGTCGTGCCCCGAGACCGCGGACTACGCGAAGACGACGTGGAACGGCTACGTCACGACGACGACGAACGCGCTCTCGGGCAACCCCAAGCTCGTGTCGACCGCGGTCAACCCGCCGAAGGACCCGATCTATCGCGGACGTTGCGGGCCTGGCCGGTGCGGGCTCGTCTTCGACTTCATCGACGTCGTCATCGGGCCGAGCGGAGACGCGTTCGCGACGTTCGTCGACGCGTGCGTCGCGCAGTGCACGAACAAGACGTCCGTCGCCAACTACGGCTCGGACGGAGTCGTGGCGCGGATCGTCGGAGGGCCGACGCTCAAGTAATCGTGCTCTCGTAACGGGCGAGCACGAAGTCCCAGCCCGGGTCGTACTCGGCGCGCGACTCCGCGCCCTCCTGTGCGCCTAGGCGTTCCCAGCCGCGGTGCTCGAGCCTGACGCGGGTCCCGTCCGGCGTCGCCGTGAACGTCACCTCGACCTCGGTCGCCGCGGGACGATCGTGGTTCGGCTGCCACGAGAACCGCACCCGATGGGGAGGCTCGCAGAGGTCGACCTCGCCCCACGAGCATTCGGTGCCGTCGTGCCGTCGCTCGAGGATCCGCCCGCCGGGCCGCGCCTCGAAGACGATCTCGCTGACTCGATCCGGCTCGACCGAGTGCGTCGGTATCGGCCACCACGACGTGATCTCGTCGGTGAACACCTCCCACGCTCGCTCGACCGGCGCGGCGACCGTCAGCTCCTTGACCAGAGGCGTCATGGCGAATCGGCCCTTTCCTTGAAGCGCGCGAGCGCGTCGGTCCACATGTCGTCGAAGTAAGCGCGCAGCGCCTCGATCGAGCCCGGGTCGACGCTGTACAGGCGCCTGGTCCCGACCTGCTCGTCGCGCACGAGACCGGCGTCCTTGAGGACGCGGAGGTGCTGCGAGACCGCCGGCCTGCTCACCGGGAGCTGCTCGGCGAGGGCGCCGACGGACTGCGGCCGCCCCTTCAGGAGCTCGAAGGTCCGGCGGCGGGTCCGGTCGCCGAGTGCGTCGAAGGCAAGATCGTAAGCTTCCACTTACCGTAAGCTATGACTTACGGATGCCTCTCGTCAAGAGGCCGGCGTGGACGCCCTCCCGGCGAAGACCCGCGGGTACTCGATCTTGGGGCACCGGTCCATGACGACGTCGAGCCCGGCGGCCCGGGCCCGCTCGGCCGCAGCGTCGTCGATCACGCCGATCTGCATCCACACTGCCTTCAGGCCGACCTCGATCGCCTCGTCGACGTGGGCTCCGGCGGCGTCGGGCCTCCGGAAGATGTCCGCGACCTCGACGCCCTCCTCCTCCGGGATCGACGCGAGGTCGGGATAGCAACGCTCGCCGAGGATCTCGTTCTCGAAGGGCGTGACCGGGATGACGCGGTAGCCGCGGCTCTGCAGGAACTGGGCGACGCCGTGGCTCGCGCGCCAGGGGTCGGACGAGCAGCCGACGACGGCGAACGTCTTGTAGGTCTCGAGGATCTTGCGGGCCGGGTCCGTCATCCTTCTTGCTCCCCGTCCTCGGCCGTCTCTCCGTCGTCTGCCGTCTCTTCGTCGAGCTCGTCCTCGTCGGTGATCTCGTTGCCCTCGTCGTCGAGGGCCGCGCCCGCGCGCAGCTCGTTGCCGGCCTCGGTGTCGTCGTAGTCGTCCTTGCCGTACTCGTAGCCGCACTTGATGCAGGTCTTGCGGAGGTTGTCGACGGGCTCACCGCACTCGGGGCACTCGTTCGAGTCGGAAGTGAACTCGGAGTGGTCGACGTCGTCGCGCTCGTCGACCGGAGTCGTCACCTGATCTTCGTCGGCCACGTCTAGACCTCCCGTTGCGGCTCTTTGCGCAGCTTCCAGATGTTCTCGGCCGGCCAGCGGCGGGCCCATTCCGGGGGCCTACCCGCGTACGTCGTCGTTACTCCCTCGTCGGGCTGCGTCTCGATCAGCTCCTCGACGACGAGCCGGTTCTTGCGGAACAGCGTGATCCACTCGCCGTGCGTGACCTGGTAGTCGCGGAAGCCCTCGTCGTCCTCGAGCGTGCGCATCCCGAAGTACGGCGTCTGGAGCGAAGTCGTGAGCTCGTCCGTCTTCGGGTCGATGCACATGATGTAGACGGGGCTCGTCGCGGCGAAGACGAAGATGCCGCCCGGCTTGAGGACGCGCGCTGCTTCGGGGACGGTGAGATAGGGATCGACGAACGTGGTCGCGCCGTAGTCGGAGAAGACGACGTCGAAGCTGGCGTCGCGGAACGGCGTCATGTGGGCCGAGGCCTGGACGAGTGGGACCGTCTGTCCCTGCCGGCTCATGTGTTCTTGCGCATGCCTGAGCTGGTTCGCGGAGATGTCGAGGCCGATGGCGTGCGCGCCCTGTCCCGTGAGGGCGGTGGCGAACTGGGCCCCGCCGCAGCCGTACTCGAGGACGACCTTGCCGTCGACGTCGCCGAGGAGCCGGAGTCGCTCCTCGGGCACGCGCCAGATCCCCCAGGCGAGGGCCTTCTCGGTGAGGAAGTCGGAATGCTGGCGCTGATACTCGGCGGAGCCCCGGTCCCAGGCTTGGCGGTTGCCCTGGATAGCCTCGGCGGGATCGACGGTCATGGGGGCAGCGTAGCGGTGACGTAGCATCGTCGAGCCCCGCGAGGGGCGGGGCCCCATCGTCTAGCCTGGTCAGGACGCCGCCCTTTCAAGGCGGTAGCACGGGTTCGAATCCCGTTGGGGCCACGAGTAAAGGTGCAGGTCAGAGGCTACTTCGCCGCTTCACTTGCATTCCGCTCGGATTCCTGTTGCCCACCTGTTGCCCGCGCGCATGTCGACGCGCGGGGGCGTTCGACTCCCTCTCTGGCGGTACGGAAGGCTGGCCGAGTCCTGGAAGGGCGCTCCTCTTCAAGCCGCTCGCCGCAACGAACGCGTGCAAGCCCACGGCGAAAATCGCGGCGGCCTGTATAGGCAAAGGCCTAACAACGAAGCGTCGCAGGGCACCTTCGGGCCGAGGCCCGGAACTCTCGCTTGTACGTGACGTGGATCAGCGGCGACGGGATCGTGAGATCTGCATTGCGCGCTTACAGGCAACGGGAACGTTCCAGACCACCGGCCCGGCATCCGGTGCAACGAGGGCTAACGACAGAGGCATTCGCCGTCTCACGCCTTGCATCGCCGCCTAGCTCTCCAGCTTCCCAAGGCCGTGGTGTACTAAAACGATGTACCTCGGCCACCTTGTCGCCCGCAATTTCCGTTCATTTCGGGAGGCGGAAGTGGCGTTCAAGAAGGATCTTACGGTCGTAGTCGGAGAAAACAACAGTGGTAAGTCGAACCTCATTGAAGCCATTCGTCTTCTCACTCTTCCTGCGGATGGTCGCCGAACTCGGTATTGCGAGCCCCAGGATGTCAACCGCGACGCTCCAGACGGAGTTTTGACCTGAGCGTGTACTACGGAGGGTTGACGAAGGACGAGCAGGCAATCTTCATGACCGCAACGGAAGGCGTTGACACGGATCGCATCTCCCATCACCTTCATTACGAGATGCCCGGGACGGGAGAACGCAGAGGCCACGTCAACTGGGCAGTAGGGGTTAACAGAACGCCTGACCCCGAACCCGAAGCAAGAGAGCAAAGCTTCCGCCACGTCTATCTACCTCCGCTACGCGACGCGCGGCGCGAGTTGAGTTCTGGGGCGACCGACCGGTTGCGCTTTCTGCTGGAAGTGCTCGCCGAGCCCGGCGAGGTCGACCAACTGCAAACCGAAGCTGATGAGGCGTTCCGCGAGCTGGAGAAGCATCCGCTGATCAAGAGGGCGGACAGCAAGGTCCGGAAGCAGTTGAGCGAACTCACCCACGGAACGATTCGTCAACGCGCTCAGCTGGGTTTCGTGGAAGCGGAGCTACGGCGCCTGTCCGCGGCGCTACGGATGAAACTCGGCGAGTGGGGGCTTGATGTCCAAGAGCTCGTTTCATCCGGTCACGGTTACGCCAACCTATTGTTCCTCGCGACCGTCATAGTGGAGCTGCAAGCCGCGCGCGACGCTGACCTCACCTTGTTTCTTGTGGAGGAGCCAGAGGCACATCTTCATCCCCAACTCCAGGGAGCAGTTCTCGATTTCCTACGAGAGGTCTCGCAGCCGCGAGATGAAGGCGGACAGATTCAGGTTGTTGTTGTGACGCATTCCGCTCAATTGACAGCCTCGGTTCCTTGCGAACATGTTGAGGTCCTGAGAACCGTCAGCAGGACTATCACTAAGGAGGGCGAGGCACCGAGCACCTATCGGGAGTCGAGCCCCGTGCCCGTTTGGGAGCTGGGAATCGCGGGCACCCAGTTGGCAAAGATCAATCGTTATTTGGACGTCACTCGGGCTGCGCTTCTCTTCGCGCCAAGAGTGATCCTCGTAGAAGGAATCGCTGAAGCTCTCCTCATGCCGGGTATCGCAAAGCGGCTACTCTCCGAGGAAGATCTTGCGCGATTCAGAGCGAGCTCCCTGATAGCGATCGAAGGCGTTGACTTCGAACCGTATGTCCGTCTCCTGCTCACGCCCTTCGAGGGCACCCGGATCGCAGACCGCGTTCTGGTCGTCACGGACGCCGACCCAGAGGCTCCAGGAGATAGGGCCGCGACG
>DASQDO010000405.1:0-6824 GCA_035634135.1 Actinomycetota bacterium | reverse complement strand
GCGCACGCCGAGCCGGCTGGAGCTGTCCTACCTGCAGACCGCCGGCGACCTCACCACCATGATCAGCCAGGGCGAGTTCCCGCTGCCGGAGGAGCGCTCCGACCTCGCCGACAACCTGCGTGTCGGCGACGGGTTCGTACGCGTGGGCATCCGCGGCGAGGTCACGTACGCCAGCCCCAACGCCATGTCGGCCATTCGCCGGCTCGGCCGGGTCGGCGACGTGGTCGGCCGGTCCCTGACGGAGGTGATGCGCGAGCTCGTCCACTCCTCGACCGCGCCGGTGGACAGCTCGGTCAACGCCATGCTGGCGGGCACCCAGCCCGGCTCCTTCGAGCTGGGCAACGACGCGGTGTCCTTGGTGCTCCGGGCGTTGCCGCTGCGCGCGGGGGGAGTGGCCACCGGCGGGCTGATCCTGCTGCGCGACGTCACCGAACTGCGCAGCCGTGAGCGGGAGCTGATGACCAAGGAGGCGACGATCCGCGAGATCCACCATCGCGTGAAGAACAACCTCCAGACGATCGCGAGCTTGCTGCGTCTCCAGGCGCGGCGGCTGAGCTCGGACGAGGCGAAGGCCGCGCTGACCGAGAGTGTGCTGCGCGTCGGGTCGATCGCGCTCGTACACGAGACGCTGTCGGAGGAGCCCAGCGACGTCGCCGAGTTCGGCGAGGTCGCACGCCGGATCGGACGCATGGTCGGCGAGGGCTTGGTGTTGCCCGAGCGGTGCGTGCGGATAGACGTGAAGGGGGCGGCGGGGCCCGTGGGAGCCGACCTGGCGACGCCGCTGGCGGTCGTGCTGACGGAGCTGCTCCAGAACGCGGTCGAGCACGCGTTCCCGGAGGGGACCGACGGGACGGTCACCGTCGAGCTGGCGCGCACCGACGGCGAGGTCAAGATGGTCGTGCAGGACGACGGCGTGGGCCTCGACGTAGCGGCGCTGGAGGGCTCCCGCCTGGGCCTGCAGATCGTGCGCTCGCTGATAGACGAGCTGGGCGGAACGTTCGCGATCGAATCGGCCGCCGGAACGAGAGCCGAGGTGCGGGTGAGAACGAGGGCCTAGCCGGAGCGTGGTCCGCGCCACACGTGCGGTGGCGATAGGGCCGCACGATGGGGCGATGACAATTCGCCGGCCCTCCGCATCGGATGGGACGTTCAGACAATTGGTCGCGTGGGTGGCCGCAGGTTTCGCCTTCGCGGGGACGGCCCTGACGACGGTCGTGCAGTGGGGCCAGCTTACGGACCCGTACACCGGGGCGGCATCCGAGATCCTCGTCCGTCCCGTGGTGAGCGTTCTTCGCATCGGCATCGTGTTCACCGTGTACTGCGGCATCGGCTTCCTCGGTTCGATGCTCGTGGCCGGCAAGCTGCCGCAAAAGGTAGGAAGGAGCGAGGTCGAGTTCGACGAGGGGCCGACATACGAGGCGGGAGCAGCGGAGTCGCTCGCCGTCCGCATCCGCAGGTTGGAAGAAGCACACCGGCAACTAGCCCAGTGGTTCGATGAGCACGAGCGATCACATTTCGATGACTGATCCGACCCACCCTTATCATCGAGACCTAATGGTTCGCGAGCTACGGAGGATGTCGTGACCAACCAACCTGAACGACCCAACCCCAAGAAGAGCGACAAAGCCGCAGAACATCTAAGGAGAGCACGGGAGTTGATCGACGAGGCGATCGCCGAGCGCAAGACGACCGAGATGTACTTGGAGAAGGCTCTCGGCCGACCTCCTCGCAAATAGGTTGGGCTAACCGAGAGACCTCAGCTTCGGTCTTTCCCTTCGTCCTTCTCTTCTTCTCGACCCCGGCCGGGCTTCGGCTCCGGCTTCGCCGTCGCCTCGGGTTCCTCCTTATCCTTCGAGTCCTTCTCGGCCCCCGCCTTCGGCTCTTTCTCGGCGTCCGGCGACAGTGACGGCGACGGTACGGGGGCCGGGGTCGGGACCGGGCAGGTCTGCGTCGGCGCCAGCTGGCGCAGCATCGTCTTCGGCTTGCCGGGGCACCAGTCCGTCGCCAGCAGGCCCGACTTCGGGTCGATCTCCACCGTGACCAGCTCGGCCCTCGGGATGCGGAACGGCTTCGGGGGCTCGCCCGCGAGCGCGGCCCCCATGAACTGACGCCAGATCAGCGCCGGGAACGTCCCTCCCATGACCCTGATGCCGTGCACGTCGTACATCGGGATCGCACCCTCGGGGTATCCGACCCATACCGCCGCGACGAGATCAGGCGTGTAACCGACGAACCACGCGTCGACGTAGTCGTTCGTGGTCCCGGTCTTGCCCGCCGCGGGACGGCCGATGTCGGCGAGCTCTCCGGTCCCGCGCCGGATCACGTCCTCCAGCGCACGGCTGACGAGATACGCCGTCCCCGGCGACAGCGCGCCGAGGTCCACGTCTTGGTCGGGCCGGAGCATGCCTCCGTCCGGCGTCTCGACCGACTCGATCGTCGTCGGCTCGATCATCGTCCCGCCGTTGGCGAGCGTCGCGTACGCGGCCGCCATGTCGAGCACGCTCACCTGCGCGGTCCCGAGCACGATCGACGGATAGACGGGCAGCTTCGACCGGACCCCCATCCGCTTCGCCTGAGACACGATCGCGGCGGGGCCGAGCTGCATCGCAAGCCGCGCGTACACGCCGTTGACCGAATGGACGAGGGCCTCGCGCAGCGGCATCAACCCGCGGCCCCCGCCTTCGGAATTCGTCGGGCTCCACGTCGACCCGTCGTCGAACGTGAACGAAGCAGAAGACGACTCGTACATCGCGTCGAACGGGATCCCGGCCTCGAGCGCGGCTGCGGCGGCGATCGGCTTGAAGGCAGAGCCCGGTTGCCGCCCCGACCCGCCGCCCTTGCGCCCGAGCGCGAGGTTCACCTGCGACTGTGACCAGTCCCGGCCCCCGACCATCGCGACCACCCGCCCCGTCGACGGCCGTATCGCTACAAGGGCGGCCGAAGGATCGCCGGGCTGGTCGAGCACGTCCGCTACGGCGCGCTCGGCGGCGGCCTGCATCTGGGGGTCGAGCGTCGTCTTCACTACGAGCCCGCCCTCGTAGATCGCGCGAGCCCGCTCGTCGTCGGACCTCCCCAGCCGCGAGTCGGCCAGCAGCTCCTGCCGGCCGGCCTCGACGAAGTACGGGTAGCGGGCCTCGGGCGGAGCGGAGACCGGGACCACGCCCAGAGGCCGGCGCCGTGCCGCCGCGGCACGCCGGGGAGTCACCTTCCCCAGCGTCTCCATGCGGTCGAGCACGTAGTCCCGCCGCCCCAGAGCGCGCCGCGGATGCTCGCGCGGGTCGTAGCGAGACGGTGCGCGGATGACTGCGGCGAGCAGCGCGGACTCCGACAGCGTCAGGTCGCGCACCCCGTGCCCGAAGTAGCTCTCGGACGCGGTCGCCACGCCGTACGCGCCGCGGCCGAAGTAGACCGTGTTGAGGTAGAGCTCGAGGATCTCGCGCTTGTCGTAGCGCTTCTCGACCTCGATCGCGAGCCGCAGCTCCTTGGCCTTGCGCTCGAGCGTCTTCGCCGGCTTCCGGAAGAACGTGTTCTTCACGTACTGCTGCGTGATCGTGCTCCCGCCCTGAACGGTCTCGCCCTCCGCGAGGTTGACGAGCGCAGCGCGAGCGATCGCCCGCACGTCGAACCCCGGGTGCTCGAAGAAGCGCGCGTCCTCGGCAGCGACGACCGCGTCGATCAACGACCGCGGCAGGTCGTCGAGCTCGACGAGCTTGCGGTTTTCCTTGAAGAAGCGTGCGAGCACGCTGCCGTCGGCGGCGCGGAACGTGGAGCGAAGCGCCAGCGGCTTCTGCTCGTCGAGGTCGACCGGCCGCAGCGAGCAGCCGCCGGCGACGAGCGCGACGACGGTGCCGAGCGCGGCGATGCGCAGTGCGCGCATCAGGTGTCCTCTAACGCCTCGCGCAGCTGTCCGAGCGTTCGGTTGAGGAGGCGGGAGACGTGCATCTGCGAGATGCCGAGCCGGTCGGCGATCTCGGACTGCGTCATCCCCTTGAAGAAGCGGAGGTACAGGATGCGGCGCTCGCGTTCGGGGAGCTTCGCCATCTCGGGCGCCAGCGACGCGCGGTACTCGAGGTTCTCGAGGTGCTCGTCGTCCGCGCCCAGCTGGTCGGCGAACGTCGTCGAGCCCCCGTCGTCGGTGTCGATCGGCGCGTCGAGCGACGTGAAGTTGTAGGCCTGCGCGACCTCGAGCCCTTCGAGCACCGCCTCTTCGGTGGTGCCGGCGGCCTTTGCGATCTCCGCGACGGTGGGAGAGCGTCCGAGGTCGTGGCCGAGGTGCCCGACGACCTTGGTGAGCTCGAGGTGGAGCTCCTGCAGCCGGCGGGGGACGCGGACGGCCCAGCCCTTGTCGCGGAAATGTCGCTTGAGCTCGCCGACGATCGTCGGCGTCGCGTACGTCGAGAACTCGACCTCGCGGTCGAGCTCGAAGCGTTCGATGGCCTTCAGCAAACCGATCGTGCCCACCTGCACCAGATCCTCCAGAGGCTCTCCTCTGTTACGGAATCGGCGCGCCAGGAACTCCACTAAACCGATGTGCTGGTTGACGAGCTGGTCCTTCGCCTCGGCCTGCTCGTCGGGCGAGCCGGCGGTGCGGTAGGCGCGGAAGAGCTCGCGGACCTGCTCCTTGCCCAGGGTGGCGCGTTCGGTCATGTCGTCTCGAGCTGCTTGCTCTTGACGAGAGTGAACGTCGGGATGCCGTCGGATTGCTCGAGCGAAGCCGAGTCGACGACGGTCTCGAGGATCATCTTCGAGAAGTCCGTGAGGCCGGCCCTCACCTTGTGGCCGGGCTCGAACCTGCCGGTGCCCCGGATCGTGATCGAGGACGTGTCGACCTCGAAGGCGATCTCGATCGTCCCGTCGCGTCCCTGAGAGCCGGTGAGGTACGCAGACATCTCGTCGACCGCGATCTTGAGGTCCTCGATCTCGTCGATCGAGAACGCGAGCCGCGACGCGAGCCCGGCCGCGACGAGTCGCAGGACCTGGAGGTACGACGGCGTGGCCGGGACCACCATCCGGACGGTCTCCACGGGAGCGGCGTCCAATGCTTAGCCCGCCGAAGCCTTGGGCTTGGCGGCCTTCTTGCCGGCCCCCGACTCCTTCGCCTTCTTGGCTTGCTCGACCGAAGCCTTGAGGGCCTCCATGAGATCGACGACCTTCGTCGGCTCCTCCTCGGGCTCGGCGGCGATCGCGATCTCCTGACCTTCGACCTTCTTCTCGACGAGCTCTTCCAGCGCGGCCCGGTACTCGTCGCGGAACGCCTCGGGATCCCAGCTGCTCGAGAGCTGCTGGATCAGCTGGCGCGCCATCTTGACCTCGGTGTCGCGGACCTCGACCTTCTTGTCGAGCTCCTCGAAGTCGGGCTGGCGGATCTCGTCGGGCCAGTGCATGGTCTCGAGGACGAACAGATCGCCTTTGAGGCGGATCGTGGCGAGGTGCTCCTAGTCTCGGAGCGCGACCTTCGCGACGCCGACCTGGCCCTCGGCCTCGAGCGCGTCGGCGAGGAGGCGGTACGCCTTGACGCCCGTCGCCTCGGGCCCGACGTAATAGGTCTTGTTGAAGTAGACGGGGTCGATGTCCTCGAGCGGGACGAACGCGACGACGTCGATCGCCTTGATCGAGTCGACGTCGAGGGCGTCGAGCTCCTCCTCGGAGAACGTGACGTACTGGTCCTTCGCGAACTCGTAGCCCTTGATGATGTCGTCCCAGCCGACCTCTTTCCCGCACTTGGCGCATTCGCGCTTGTACTTGATGCGGCCCTTGTCCTCGCCGTGGAGCAGGTGGAACTTGAGGCTCTTCTCCTGGACGGCGGAGTAGAGCCGGACGGGGATCGAGATCAGTCCGAAGGTGATGGCGCCTTTCCACAGGGTTTTCACAAGCCAATCCTAAGTCACGTCGTCTGGTGCGAGACTGAATGCGGAAAGTAGTGGGTATAGGGAGGGTCATGACTCTCCGCGTCGAACAATGCAACCGGGACAGGTGCCCCGACTACTCTTCGAGACGGAGGAACGACGTTGAGCAACGGTGACTACGCTAAGTCGCTGGGCGAGAGCCTAAGGCGGATCAGGGTCCAGAAGGGCATGTCCCTGCAGGACGTACAGCAGGCGTCGGACGGCAAGTGGAAGGCCGCGGTGGTGGGGGCCTACGAGCGGGGCGACCGCAACGTGACCGTGGCCCGCCTCTCCGAGCTCGCCGAGTTCTACGGCGTGCCGGTATCCGAGCTCCTTCCCGACGACGGCGCGCCGCCCGCGCCCGGGCAGGTCGAGACCCGCCGGAGGGTCGTCCTGGACCTCGAGGGGCTCACGAAGGTCCCCGAGGCGGACCGCGACCCCCTGTCCCGCTTCACGACCGCGATTCAGATCCAGCGTGGCGACTTCAACGGCCGGGTCCTGACGATCCGAGAGGACGACCTGATGGCGCTGGCGCTGCTCTACCAGACGACGTCGGACGAGCTGTCGAGGCGTCTGGCGGACTGGGGCCTGCTGAGCAAGAACGGGGCCTGAGCGGTCTAGAGGGCCAGACCGGCCACCACGACGACGGCCAGCAGCACCCAGTACACGACGGTGAACGCGTAGTCGATCGCGCGCGGCCCTAGCGGGATCAGCACCGCCAGCACCCATATCGGCATCACGATTATCCCGAACAGCAGGCCGTACACCAGCGCCGGCCAGCGCGGCCAGCCGGCCCCCGCCGCCAGCCCCGCAGCCAGCCCGACCAGCACCGCGCCCAGGATCGCCTGGCCGATCACATCCGACTTCGGCCCCCCTTTGCGGAACCGGTAGACGCGATAGCCGAGCCCCGCCGCGGCGTTCACCAGGAGGGCCGCGACC
>DASQDO010000404.1:0-2413 GCA_035634135.1 Actinomycetota bacterium | reverse complement strand
ACGAAGTAGCGAAAGAGCTGGGGCTCAGCTCGAAGGAGGTGCTCGCGCACCTCGAGCAGATCGGGCAGCCCGCGAAGAGCCACAGCTCGAGCATCGAGGAAGAGCTGGCCGCGCGCGTCCGGACCGACCTGGGCAACGGGGCCGCGCCCGCGGCCGAGGCCCCCGCGCCTGCCGAGCCCCCCCCCGTCGAGGCGCCTCCGCCTCCGGTCGCGGAGCCCGTAGCAGATCCGGAGCCCGAACCCGAGCCGGAACCTGAGCCCGAGCCGGAGCCCGAGCCCGCCGCTGTGGCGGACGACGTCATCCGCGTGCACCGGGGCATCACGGTCAAGGACTTCGCCGAGGCCCTCGACCGCTCACCCAACGAGGTCGTGAAGGTCCTCATCGGGATGGGCGAGATGGTCACGGTCACCCAGTCGCTGAGCGACGAGGCCGTGCTGCTCGTCGCCGACGAGCTCGGCGCCAGCGTCTCGGTCATCGACCCCGCCCAGGAGGAGGCCGAGGCCGACGCCGCCGAGGGCGACGACGAGGAGGACGGCGAGCTCATCACGCGGCCCCCGGTCGTCACGGTCATGGGCCACGTCGACCACGGCAAGACCGCGATCCTCGACGCGATCCGCAAGACCGACGTCGCCGGCGGAGAGGCCGGCGGCATCACGCAGCACATCGGTGCGTACCGCGTCCACTACGACGGCCGCGAGGTCACGTTCATCGACACCCCCGGCCACGAGGCGTTCACCGCGATGCGCGCCCGCGGCGCCCAGGTGACCGACATCGCGATCCTGGTCGTCGCCGCCGACGACGGCGTCATGCCGCAGACGGTCGAGGCGATCGACCACGCCAAGGCGGCGAGGGTCCCGATCGTCGTCGCCGTGAACAAGATCGACAAGCCCGAGGCCGACCCGATGCGCGTCCGCACGCAGCTCTCCGACCACGGCCTCCAACCCGAGGAGTGGGGCGGCGACACCGTGTTCGTCGACGTCAGCGCGAAGCAGCGGACGAACCTCGACGGGCTGATCGAGATGATCATGCTCACCGCGGACGTCCAGCTCGAAGGCCACCTGAAGGCGAACCCGACCACGCACGCACGAGGCGTCGTCATCGAGGCGCACCTCGACAAGGGCCGCGGCCCGCTAGCGACCGTCCTCGTCAAGAAGGGGACGCTCTACCAGGGCGACGCGATCATCGCCGGGGCGTCGTGGGGCCGTGTCCGCGCGATGCTCGACGAGCGCGGCAACAACGTCGAAGAGGCGGCGCCGGGCCAGCCCGTCCAGGTGCTCGGGTGGCAGTCGGTGCCCGAGGCCGGCGACGAGTTCCGTTCGCTCGACGACGAGCGCGAGGCCCGGGCGATCGCCGGCGAGCGCGAGCAGCACCGGCGCGCGGCCGAGCTCGTCTCCGCCCGCGGCCAGTCGCTCCAGTCCCTGCTCGCCGCGACGCGCGAGGGCGAGATCCCCGAGCTCAACCTGCTGCTGAAGGCCGACGCACAGGGCTCGGTCGAGGCGCTCGACGACCAGCTCGCGAAGCTCGACCAGTCGGTGGTCAAGGTCAACGTGCTGCGCAAGGGCGTCGGCGGGATCACCGAGAACGACATCACGCTCGCGCAGGCCTCCGACGCGATCGTCATCGGCTTCAACGTCGTGCCGAACGTGCAGGCGCGGACGCTGGCCGAGGAGGGCGGCGTCGACGTCCGCACGTACCGCGTGATCTATCAGATCGTGCAGGACGTCGAGAACGCGGCTCGCGGTCTGCTCGGCCCCGAGGAGCGCGAGGTCGCGCTCGGCCAGGCCGAGGTGCGCGCGACGTTCCGGGTGCCGAGGCTCGGCGTGGTCGCCGGTTGCATGGTGCTCGACGGCGTCATCCGGAGGAACGCGGCAGCGCGGCTCGTCCGCGACGGGACCGTCGTGTACGAGACGACGATCGGCTCGCTCAGGCGCTTCAAGGACGACCAGCGCGAGGTGGCCGCGGGCTTCGAGTGCGGCATCGGCCTCGAGGGCTTCCAGGACGTCAAGGAGGGCGACATCATCCAGGCGTTCGAGGTCCAAGAGGTAGCGCGCTAGCCCGTTCGACCAGATGTTCATAGGTGTCGCTCGGCTAGAGCTCTTCATCCCGGACGCCACGTCGCTGAAGGACAAGCGACACGTGCTGCGGTCGGTCACGGACGGCGTCCGCAGGAAGTTCAACGTCTCCGTCGCGGAGGTCGCGTACCAGGACCTGTGGCAGCGCACGGCGATAGCCGTGGCGTGCACGTCCGAGACCGCCGGTCAGTGCCGCAAGGTGCTGCAGGAGGTCGAGAAGGCCGTCGGGAGGGCTGCGATCGACGGCGCCGAGATCGTCGACCGTTCGATCGAGGTCGTGTCGTGGGAGGACCTGTGAGCCAGCGGACGGAGAGGGTGCAGAAGCTCGCACGCCAGGTGCT
>DASQDO010000403.1:0-6081 GCA_035634135.1 Actinomycetota bacterium | reverse complement strand
AGAGGCGAGAGGTCGCCGAGCGCGAGCTCGGAGCCGACGCCACCAAGGCGGCTGCCGCCGAGGAGGAGGTCCGGAACCTCGAGACCGAGCTCGACCGCGTCACCGAAGCTGCGGCCGCTGCCGAGATGTCGTTGGAGGAGGCGCGCGAGCGCGCCGACCTGCTCAAGGCGTCGCTCGGTGCGACCCACGCCGAACGGGCCGCGGCCGCCGCTCGACTGGACACGCTTCGTGAGGTCGACGCCCTGTTCGCCGACTCGCCCGTCCGGGAACGTCTCGACCCGCTGATCGAGGCGGCCGAGGCCTCCGCGCAGATGGCGACGGCAGGCGAAGAGGAGGCGGCGGCGATCCTCGCCGAGGCCGAGACCGAAGCCGAGCGCCGCTGGGGCGAGGTCGCGAAGCAGGACGAGGAGCTGCGAAGGCTCGACGCTCTGCTCTCCGCCGCCGCGGACAGGCTTGCGGGGCGGCGTCGCCGGCACGAGGCACGCGAAGTCGAGCTCGCCGCTCTCGACGAGGAGCTGTCCCGGGCGCGCGACGCCCTCGCTACCGCCGAACGTGCCGCGACGGAGGAGAGGGCAGCCCTGCCCGAGCGCAAGGCCGCGGTCGAGGTTGCCCGCGACCGCCGCGAGGCGGCCGAACGACGACTTGCGACCGCTCGCGAAGCGGCGTCGGTGTCGGCTGCGGCCGCGACGGAGCAGGAGGTTGCGGCTCGGGGCGCCGAGGAGCGAGCCGCCGCCGCCCGCCAGCGCCTCGCCGAGGCCGAGTCCGGGATCGCGGCCGCGGAGGCCGCGCTCGAGGGGCTCGAGGATCTGCGGGCGACGCTCGACGCGAAGCGCCGGCGGGCCGAGCAGGTCGCGTTCGCCGCGACCGACGCGGCGGCACGCGCGGCTGCGTGGGCGCGCGACGCGGACGTGCGGGCCGACCGGGCGCGGGAACGCCAGCGGGCGGGGGAGACGCAGCTCGAGTCGTTGCGGGCGCGCGAGCGCGAGCTCGGCAAGAGCCTCGAAGAGGTGGCGCGCCGCCGCAACGCGGCCGAGGTGCGCCGGGCCGAGACGCGAGCCCGCGCTGCTGCCGTCGCCGAGCGCTCTCTCGAGGAGTGGGGACTAACGGCCGACGACCTGCGCGCGCTGGGACGGCTCGAGCCGGACGCAGAGGCCGAGGCCAGGACGCTGGTCGACGAGCTCGACCGCCAGATGAAGAGGCTCGGCACCGTCAACCCGCGCGCCGCCGAGGAGTACGCCGAGCTTGCGGAGCGCGAGTCGTTCCTCGAGTCGCAGATGACCGACCTGCGCACGAGCAAGCGCGACCTGATGGCGATCGTGACGGAAGTGGACGAGACGATCGTCGAGGTGTTCGGCCAGGCGTTCGCAGACGTCGCGCGGGAGTTCGAAGGCGTCATCCAGAGGCTGTTCCCGGGCGGGTCCGGCGAGCTCAGGCTGACGAACCCGGACGACGTCCTGACGAGCGGGATCGAGATCGAGGCCCGGCCCCCGGGCAAGAACGTCCGCAAGCTGTCGCTGCTCTCGGGTGGCGAGCGGTCGTTGGTGGCGCTCGCGTTCCTGTTCTCGATCTTCCGGTCGAGGCCGTCGCCCTTCTATCTGCTCGACGAGGTCGAGGCCGCACTCGACGACGTGAACCTGCAGAGGTTTCTGGGCCTCGTGAGCGAGCTCGAGGAGCGCGCGCAGATCCTGATCGTCACCCACCAGAAGCGCACGATGGAGGCCGCCGACATCCTGTACGGCGTCTCGATGGCGAAGGACGGCGTCTCGCACGTGGTCGCGCAGCGCATGGAAGACGTCGCGGTCGCGCAGCCCTAGTTCTCTACGAGCCCTGCTTCCTTCGCAGCCTCGATCAGCACCGGGAAGATCGCGTCCGCCCACCGGCGGTAGCCGAGGGGGCCGGGATGGAAGCCGTCGGTGCTGAAGTGGGCGTCGGGGTCGGCTTCGAAGAACGGGCCGGTCTCCTCGGCCAGCTCGACGAATCCGACACCCCGTTCGGCGGCGACGTCTTCGATGGCGCCGGCCACCTGGATGCCGCGGAGATACGAAAGCTGCCGTAGCGGCTGATGCCACACCGGCACGCGCATGTCGGGAGGGCCCGCGACGACGACCGCGGCCCCCGCTTCGTCGAGGATCCGGAGCGCGCGTTCCATGTCGTCGCGTACGTCGCCGAGTGACGTCAGGTGCGTGACGTCGTTGGCGCCGATCCCGACGAAGACGAGGTCGGGCTCGGCCGCGGCGGCCGCCGGGGCCTGCGACGTCGCGACGTCTTCGACCCGAGCGCCGGCAACACCCAGGGCCGTGAGCTTCACCGGCCGGCCCGTCGTCGTGGCCAGCAAGCGTGCGAGCAAGGCCGGGTACGCGTCCGCGGGGTCGTCGACGCCGATCCCGGCAGCGGTGGAATCGCCGAGGACGACGAGGCGCAGCGGCCGTTCGTCGCTAGCGCCGAAGACGCGGTCGAGGTCGAGGGGCTCGTCGGTAGGCAGGTATTCGCGCCGCAACGCGAGCCAGACCTCGACCGCAAGAACGAGCCCGAACAAGACGACGACGACCACGACCGAAAGCAGGGCGCGGAAGACGAGTCTCCTGCTGCGGGCCCCCGGACGCTCTGCGATGTCGCCAGCGTACGTGGGCTCAACCGGTGAGGGACGTCGTTTAGCCTTGCCGCCATGCCTGAGGGGATCGTTCCTGAGCTACTGATCGCGCTCGCGCTGCTCGGCACCATCGGCGGCGCGTTGTTCGTGTCTCGGCGCGGCCGCGACGACGAGCCGCCGGGCGAGCCCCGCGGCGGCGTCGACCTGAAGGAGCGCCCCGACGACGCCGTTCAGACGATCGCGCCCCCGGTCGAGGCCCCTCCCGTCGAGGAGGCGCCACCCGTCGCGGCCCCTCCGGTCGAGATCGTCCCCGAGGAACCGCTGCCCGTCGAGGCTCCTCGGCCGACACTGCGCGACCGCCTCTCCAAGAGCCGCAAGTTCTTCTCCGACCGTCTCGCCGACGCGTTCGGCCGAGCGCCCGACGACGAGACGTGGGAGGACGTCGAGGCCGCGCTGATCCAGGCCGACGTCGGCGTAGACACCGCGACGCGGATAACCGAAGCGCTGAAGGACCGCGCTCGCGAGCGCAAGGTGACGCAGCCCGAGGAAGTGAAGGCGCTTCTCGCCGAGGAGCTCGTCGCGTTGTTCGACGCCGACCGTGACCGCGGGCTCACGATGGCCGATTCGGGGGCGGGCGGGGGACCAACCGTGTGGCTCGTCGTCGGCGTGAACGGCACGGGCAAGACGACGACGATCGGGAAGCTCTCGCGCGACCTCTCGGAGCGAGGACGCTCGGTCTCGCTGGCCGCGGCCGACACGTTCCGCGCCGCCGCCGACGAGCAGCTGGGCGTGTGGGCCGAGCGCACGGGGGCCCAGCTCGTCAAGCACCAGCACGGCGCGGACCCCGGAGCGGTCGCGTTCGACGCGTTCCAGCATGCGCGCGCCCGCGACGTGGACGTCCTGATCGTCGACACCGCGGGACGGCTGCACACCAAGACCCCGTTGATGGATGAGCTGGGCAAGGTCCGCCGCGTGATCGAGAAAGAGGGCGAGGTGCACGAGACCCTCCTCGTGATCGACGCGACCGCGGGCCAGAACGGGCTCGTCCAGGCGCGCGAGTTCGCGCAGGCCGCCGGGGTGACCGGTGTCGTGCTGACGAAGCTCGACGGCACCGCGAAGGGGGGCATCGCGCTCGCGATCGAGCAGGACCTCGGCATCCCGATCAAGCTCGTCGGCGTCGGAGAGGGCGTCGACGACATGGAGCCGTTCGACCCCAAGACCTTCGTGGACGCGCTCCTGGCGTGAACGTCGTCGTCGCCGGCGGGACGGGCTTCATCGGCCGGCACGTCGTCCGGGCACTGATCGAAGCGGGGCACCGCGTCTCGGTGATGTCGCGCAACCCCGCTTCGGTAGGCCGGATCCGGGAGCTCGAAGGCGCGTCCGCGCTCCAGGGTGACCTCACCGATCCCAGGACGCTGACCGGAAAGCTGAACGGGGCCGAAGCCGTCGTCGCGTCCGTCCAGTTCCCGAACCATCCCGTCGAGGTCCCGCGCAAGGGGCTCACCTACGACCGCTACGACCGGCGGGGGACCGAGAACCTCGTCGCGGAGGCCGTCGACGCGGGCGTGCGCCGGTTCTTCTACCTGAGCGGTGCGGGCGCCGACCCGAAGAGCCCGGTGGTCTGGTACCGCGCGAAGGGCCGCGCCGAGGAGTCGCTGCGAGCGAGCGGGCTCGAGTGGGCCGCGCTCAGGCCCTCGTGGGCCTACGGCCCCGAGGACCGCGCTCTGAACAAGTTCGCTTTCATGGCGCGCTATCTCCCCGTCGTGCTCCAGGTCGGCGTGAAGCCCCAGCGCGTCCAGCCCGTATGGATCGGCGACCTCGCGCTCGCCGTGCGACGGACGTTCGAGCGCGACGCATGGAACGCGGTCTACGAGATCGGCGGCCCGGACGTGATGACGATGAACGAGATCATCCACACGATGCTCGACGTGATGGGCAAACGGCGTGCGGTGATCCCGGTCCCGACCTGGCTGGCGAAGGCCGGCACGATGCCGCTGCGGCTGCTGCCGAGCCCGCCGATGACCCCGCAGGGGATCGAGTTCGCGACGCAGCCCGGCCTCGTCGACAACACCCTCGTCCGCGAGCGGCTCGGCGTGCAGACCATCGGTCTGCGCGAGGGCCTCTCGCACTACCTCTAGGAGAGCGCGATGGTCCGTCCCGAGCCGAACCGCCCGCCCCGCATCGACGAGCGCTACCGGATGTTCCTTCGGATCGTCGTGGTCCTCGTCGCGTACGGCGCGTACCTGTTGGTCCAGGGCGAGAGGCTGATGGCGGGCGTCCTCGTCGGCGCGGGGGTGATCGCCCTCGGGTTCTCGACGGTCGACCGCTTGACGCGCTGGAGCCACGACCGCTCCGACATGATGCTCGTCGCGACCACTCTGCTCGGGCTCGGCCTCACCGCCATAGGGCTGTTCCTGTACCTGCGGTGAGGCTTCCGTGGCAGGTCCCCGACGATCCCGAACGACGGGCGATGATGCCGCGGCTCGACCTGCGCGAGAGGCTGCGGCTCGCGCTCAAGGTGCCCGTTCCCTTCGTCGCGTACATCTGGTTCCAAACAGACCAGACCGCGGCTTCGGCTCTCGTCGCGTTCGCGGGCGCAGTGGGGACGTTGTCGGCGATCGAGCTCGTGTGGTTGCGCACCACGACGCCTGCGGAGCGCATCTTCACCAAGACCAAGCGGCAGGCCGTCTTCCTGCACGTCGCGGTCCTCGCGGCGTGCGCTGCCGCCCTGGTAGTCGCGATACCTCGCTTACGCTGAGGCGATGTTCGACTCACTGACCGGGCGCTTCGACGACATCTTCACGCGCCTGCGGTCGCGCGGCCGCCTGTCCGAGAAGCAGGTCGACGAGGTCCTGCGCGAGATCCGCCTCGCGCTGCTCGAGGCCGACGTCTCGCTGAAGGTCGTGAAGGCTTTCGTCGCCGACGTGCGCCAGCGCGCCGAGGGGGCCGAGATCCACAAGAGCCTCACGCCGGCGCAGCAGGTCATCAAGCTCGTGCACGGTGCCCTCATCGACGTGATCGGTCACGAGGCGGTGGGGCTCGAGCCGTCGCCCCGGCCCCCGCGCGTGATCCTGATGGCGGGCCTCCAGGGCTCCGGCAAGACGACCGCGTCGGGAAAGCTCGCCCGTCACCTGAAGAAGAGCGGGCGGCGGCCGGTCCTCGCGGCGTGCGACCTCCGCAGGCCTGCCGCGATCAGCCAGCTGAGGATCCTCGGCGAGCAGGTGGGCGTCCCCGTGTTCAGCGAGGAGGGGACGGTCGACGCTCCGGCGGTCGCGGCGCGGGCTCTCGCTCACGCACGCGCCGAGGGCTACACCGACCTCATCGTCGACACCGCGGGACGCATGCACGTCGACCCCGACCTGATGGCCGAGCTCGGCAGCGTCAGCAAGGAGGTCTCGCCGACCGAGACGCTGCTCGTGTGCGACGCGATGACGGGTCAGGACGCGGTCAACGTCGCGGAGGCGGTCCTCGAAGAGGTCGAGGTGACGGGC
>DASQDO010000402.1:0-3064 GCA_035634135.1 Actinomycetota bacterium | reverse complement strand
GCGAGGTCGAACGCGGCGACGTTCTCGTGGACCGCGTCGGCCTCGACGTGCTCGTCATAGAACGCCGTGGCCTTGGTACCGAACCACAGGCTCCGCAGCGCGTCGCCGTAGCGGCGGTTGGGCTCGGTGGACGTCATCTCGAACAGCGCGAGGTGGCCGGCCGCCGCGCCGCGCCAGCGCCGGTGCAGGCCGAACATCGACATCAGGTTCACGTTCGCGAACGTGATTCCCGGCAGACGCGACAGGTACGCGCCGTAGGTGTCGTCGAGGCCGAGCGCGCGCATCGTCTGCGCGAACAGGGCCGAGTGCATCGACGCGGGATCGCCGCCTCCGTACTCGTCGGCTTGTATCTCGACGAGCGCGGCCTTCGCCGCACCCGTGAGGCGCGGGATAGCCCACGAATGGGGGTCCGCCTCCTTCAGGTGGTACGCGGACCGGTGGATCACGAGCTCGGTGACGCGGTCGAACGTCGGGTCGCCGGCGAGGTACCGGCTGAGCGACCGTCCGTCTTCGGAGCGCGCCAGGGCGATCAGGCGCGCAGGGAGGTCTCCGTCGAGGGTCCCCGGAGACAGCGACGTGACGAGGTCCTTCTCGAACGCGTCTTCCAGCGTGCGGCGGAACTCGAGCAGGGTCGGCTCCCACTCCCACCCCGGGTCACCGGCGTCGGCGTAGTGGACCTCGTAGCAGAGGTACAGCGCGAGGTGGAAGTCGTCGCCCGCGAGCGCGTCACCGCTCACGTCCGGATGGTGCTCGAGCCGCCTCACCGGACCCCCGAGCGCGTCGATCACGTGTGCGCTGAGGGGGCCGCGCGGCTCGGGCAGGACGAGGCGGCGGAGGGCCGCCGGTACGCGTCTCACGGAAGGAACGTGTGGCGGCGCGTCAGGAGTTGCGCTCACCGGTCGGCTCTTCGTCGGGCTTGTCGTCGGGGCTCTGCGCGAGGTACGCGGCGCGGCGCTTGTCCTCGCCCGGGACGCCGTAGACGGCGTCGGCCTCGTTCATCTTCTCGTCGAGCGTCTCGGCGTCGACCTTCTCCGTGACCTCCTGGCCGGAGTCGTCGCGGTACTTGATCTCCTTCTCGTCGGGCATCCCTGCCTCCTCGGCTAGTCCTTTGCTTGCTTTCTCTCCACGCCCGGACGGGGCAAACCGCCGGCCGGTCGTCTACGCGATTCCCCCGAGGGCCCGGGTTGAATCCCGGCGGCGGCGGGTCAGCGCCGACCAGACGACGAACGCGATCACCGCCGAGCCCGTGAGGCCGTCGACGAGGATGAACGCGTGCTGCTTGACGCTGAACTCGGCCCACGGCCCGTAGAGGTAGTGACCGAGGCTGCTCAGCCCGGTGTACGAGTAGACGACCAGGCAGACGTACGCGGGCGCGACGAGACCTCTCTCGTAGAGCGCGTATCCGACGACGCCGGCGGCCGTGAGCAGGAGCCACGCGGCGTAGACGTGCCAGCGCTGCAGCGACCCCGGCTGCGGGTACTCCTCGAAGTAGAGGTAGTTGTCGGTGTAGTGGATCGTCGTCAGCACGACCCCGGCGAGCAGCACGCGGAACAGCGCCGTGATGTGGCGGCGATCCGGCAACGACCTCGCTCCGCTCGCTAAGCTCACGTCATGACTCTCTACGAATTCCTCAAGTTCGTCCACGTGCTGCTCGCGATCGTCGCCGTCGGCTTCAACGCGTCCTACGGGATCTGGATCGCCCGCGCCGCCAAGGAGCCGGAGCACGAGCTCCACATCCTGCGCGGGATCAAGTTCCTCGACGACCGCATCGCGAACCCGGCCTACGGCCTGCTGCTCGTGATCGGGATCGCGCTCGTGTTCGTGGGCAACTGGGAGATCACCACTTTCTGGATACTCACGTCGCTGATCCTGTACGCGGTCGTCACCGTCCTCGCGATCACGACGTACTCGCCGGCGCTGCGGCAGCAGATCGCTCTGCTCGAAGCGGGGCGCGGGAAGTCCGACGAGTACGCGGCGCTGTCGAAGCGGGCCGGGATGGTCGGCGGCCTCATGGGGGCCCTCGTCGTGGCCATCGTCTTCCTGATGGTCACGAAGCCGACGCTCTAGCGCCCGCGGCGGGGCCGTCCGCGGCCCCCCGGCAGGGGAAGACCCGCACGGGGAGAACCTTTCCCCGCGACCCCCCGACCCAAGGAGAACGCGTTGGACGCCAGGAAGATCGTCGGCCTCGTAGTGGCATGTGGCCTGCTCGTAGGAGCCTCGGCAGCCCCCGTCACCGCGAAGAAGGCCCGCAGCAAGGTTCCGGCGTGGGGCGGCGAGGACTCTCCGATCCGCCCGGGCTCGTCGCTCGGTGGGTACTGCACGTTCAACTTCGTCTTCTACACGCCCGGCACCGCGACCAAGGCGCCGAAGGCGTACATCGGCACGGCCGGCCACTGCACCGACGAGATCGGCGAGGAGACCGAGCTCCCCGGCGTCGGCGTCATCGGCAAGGTCGTCTACGACTCGGACCTCGTCGAGGGCGAGTACACCGGCGTCGACTTCTCGCTCATCGAGATCGACCCCAAGCTCGTCGGCAAGACCAACCCGACGGTGCTCGGCTGGGGTGGCCCGACCCGCTCCGCAACGGTCGAGGACTTCGCTATCGGCGACCAGGTCGACGTCCACGGGTACGGCCTCGTGCTGGGGCAGAACGACGTCACCCGCTCCCGCTACGGCGCGCTCGTCTCGTGGACCGAGAAGGAGTACCAGGCGGACATGCCGGCGGTGAACGGAGACAGTGGCTCTCCGCTGATCCACCACGAGACCGGTGCGGCGCTCGGGATCATCAGCCGCTACGGCATCGGCGTCCCCCCGTCGACGGACCTCGGCCCCCTCATGACGTGGATCTTCGAGGCGCTCGACGCCGAGGGCTTCGACGTCCGGCTCGCCACCGTCAAGTAGCCGTTTGGTCGAGCTAGACCACGTCATCGTCGCGGCCGGCGACCTCGCCGCCGCGGCGGCCCGCTTCGAACGCGACTACGGCCTCGCGTCCCTCGAGGGCGGGCGCCACCGGGGGCTCGGCACAGGGAACCGCATCGTCCCGCTCGGCCGTTCCTCCGTCGAG
>DASQDO010000401.1:0-1719 GCA_035634135.1 Actinomycetota bacterium | reverse complement strand
AGCCGCACGGGGATCTGGACCTGCACCTCGCGGTACGCCGAGCGCAGGACGGCGCGGATGTCGTCGGGGATCTCGAGCCGGTCGGCGGCCAGCTCGAAGTAGTGCGAGACGATCTCGTAGTTCGAGACCTCCGCGCGGATGGGCGTGGACTCCGACCCGCCCTGGTCCTCGCCGCGGTTCGCTGCGCGCGGAGACTCGTCTTCCTCCGACGACTCCGCCCGCTCGACCGTCTCCGTGGCGCCTTCCTCCATGCGTCTCCTCCTCCTCAGGATGCGATGCGACCCGCTCCCCCACGTTCCCCGCCCCGCCTGCCCTCATGCCAAAGCCTGGCTAGACTCGGCCGACGCGGGGCCATAGCTCAGCTGGGAGAGCGCCTGCTTTGCAAGCAGGAGGTCGCCGGTTCGATCCCGGCTGGCTCCATTGGCGGGACCCTCGGTCGGCTCAGTCTCGCGGCTGCGCTCGGCGGGCGTCGCGATCCCTGACGTCGAAGGCGTGAAGCATGCCGTCAGCCGTCGAGGCGACGACCACGCCTCCGCACAGCCAGACCCGCCGCACGGCGACATCGAGTGTGATGCTTGCGACCCGGGTCCGGGTCGCGACGTCCCACAGGCGAAGGCCTCCACCGTCGCCACCCGTCGCCACGACGGCCATCCGGGCGTCGATCGCGCCGACGGCGACGGCGCGGACTGCGACGGCGTCGATCCAGTCGGAGGGCAGCCGCTCGAGCCCGACATCGAAGAGGAGGACGGAGCCCTCGTACGCCGCGGCGATCAGGTCCGAGCCGACCGCCACGTCGCTCACGGCGGACGGGCCACCCTTGGTGCCGAGGTGCACCGTCTGCGGTAGCTCCGTCTGCACGGCGGCAACCAGCTCTCCGGTTGTCGCGTCGAAGACCACCACGACGCCGCCGTAGCTGCCGCGGACGATGACCTTCCGGCCTCCCAGGTCCCCGACGGCGCTCGCCGTGGGAGGCCACTCCTCGGGTCGCTCGACGCGGACCTCGCCGAGACCCATGCGCGAGACACGGGGCAGCGCGGCCGTCTGATGCTCCACAGACTCGCCGGCCACGACCCTCACCGCCTCGTCGTCGTAAGGCAGCGGCCTCCCGTCTGGCACCGAGCGCAGCTCGAGGGTGTCTCCAGAGCGCTCGAGCGCGACGAGCGCTTCCCCGACGAGGCCCACTCCGACGACGCCGCGGACGGGCCGTCTCGCAACCGCGGCGCGCCGCAGGCTCACCGGCGTGGCCTCCCGGCTCATCACGAAGCCGCCTTCCTGGTCCGTGTCGTTGATGGCGACGACGAGCGTGCGCCGGTCCACGGCGCTGACGGCGATCGCGCGGACCTCGATGTCGAATTGGACGTCCCCGACGCGCCTCCCCGTCCTGAGGTTCCAGACGGAGCCGCTGCCCAACCGCGACACCACCGCCAGCAGCAGCGAGGACTCGCCCTCGCCGAGCGCCATGAGCGGGAGATCGGG
Organism: Actinomycetota bacterium; assembly: GCA_035634135.1. Classification (GTDB taxonomy): domain Bacteria; phylum Actinomycetota; class CADDZG01; order CADDZG01; family WHSQ01; genus JALZEG01. Next base: position 243 of record DASQDO010000401.1, on the reverse strand, counting down.
CAGCTCCGACGGATCGGGCAACCGGTATTCGGTCGAGCTGGTTCGCCCGAGCGGCACGACGGCGTATCCGACTGGCGCGTGCCTGAGCAGCATGACGCCGCTCGCGGCGTTCGTCAGAGCGAGCGTGGGGACCGCGTCGGAGAGGATCAGGTCTCCGGTCGAGGCGTCGTGGACGGCGCAACCCCAGTCGCCGGCCAGGACGACCGCCTCACGTCCCTCGACCGTCCCGATGGCGATCTGCGC
>DASQDO010000400.1:0-2643 GCA_035634135.1 Actinomycetota bacterium | reverse complement strand
CTGCTCGCGTACCTGCAACGCCAGGACGTCGAGCGCTACCGGGCGCTCATCGCCAAGCTGGGCCTGCGCAGGTAGGCCCAAAGGCCACGATTTGCGGGAGGGCCGCCTCGGCGGGACTCCTGGACGAAAGGAGGACGCCGGAGCCCCAAGCCGCTGCAAGCAATCGGAGAGGGCCGGCCCCCTCGGTCGATTATCAGTTGAGGATCCACGAGACGTCCTGCTCGTGCGCCCCCTACTGAGAATCGGCCAGGCTGGCGCCTCTCCTCCCAACTCATCAGGAGGAGACGCATGTCTACAGGTACTACTGGTATGTCCCCGGAGCCCACGTACGTCGAGCGCAAGATCGGCGACGAGGTGTTCCGCATCGAGACCGGCCGCCTGGCCGGCCAGGCCGGGGGCGCGGTGCTCGCGTCGGTCGGCGAGACCACGGTCTTCGCAGCCGGCACGTCCTCGGCCCCCCGCGGTGACGCGGACTTCTTCCCGCTCACGGTCGACGTCGAGGAGCGCATGTACGCGGCCGGCAAGATCCCCGGCGGGTTCTTCCGCCGTGAGGGCCGCGCGAGCGAGAAGGCGATCCTCAACGCCCGACTGATCGACCGCCCGCTGCGCCCCGCCTTCCCCGACGGCTTCCGCCACGAGGTCCACGTCGTCGTCAACGTGATGGCGGTCGACGGCCAGAACCCGGTCGACATCCTGTCGATCAACGCGGCGTCCGCTGCCCTCGCGCTGTCGGACATCCCGTTCGAGGGCCCGGTCGGCGCCGCACGCGTCTCGCACATCAACGGCAGCTGGGTCGCGAACCCGACGTGGATGCAGCAGGAGGAAGCGACGATCGAGCTCGTCGTCGCCGGGCGCGTCAACGACGCCGGCGAGGTCGACATCATGATGATCGAGGCCGGGGCGTCGGACCACGCGTTCGAGCTCGTCGAGGCCGGCGCGCAGTCGCCCGACGAAGAGCTCATGGCCGACGGCATCGAGTTCAGCAAGCAGTACATCGCCGAGGCGATCTCGCTCCAGCAGGAGCTCGTCGCCCAGGCCGGCAAGCCGAAGGGGACGACCACCGGCGACGACCCGGACTACCCCCTGTTCGTCGACTACTCCGACGAGCTCTTCTCCCGCGTCGAGCAGCTCGCGGGCGACCGCCTGCGCGAGGCGATCTCGATCACCGAGAAGGCGAAGCGACGCGCGACGATCGCCGACGTCTCCGCCGCGATCGGGGCCGACCTCGCCGAGGAGTTCCCCGAGCACGAGAAAGAGATCAAGGCGGCCCTCCGCTCGCTGACGAAGAAGCTCGTGCGCAGGCGCATCGTCGACGACGGCGTCCGCCTCGACGGCCGCTCGATCGACCAGGTCCGCCCGATCTGGGGCCAGGTCGGCGTCATCCCCCGCGTGCACGGCTCCGGCCTGTTCACCCGCGGCGAGACGCAGGCGCTGACGATCACCACGCTCGGCATGCAGCGCATGGAGCAGATGATCGACGACCTGTCGCCCGAGGACCGCAAGCGCTACATGCACCACTACAACTTCCCGCCGTACTCGACCGGTGAGGCCGGGTTCATGCGGGGGCCGAAGCGGCGCGAGATCGGCCACGGCGCGCTCGCCGAGAAGGCCCTTCTCCCGCTCATCCCGAGCAAGGACGACTTCCCGTACGCGATCAGGGTCGTGTCCGAGATCATGTCGTCCAACGGCTCGACGTCGATGGCCAGCGTGTGCGGCTCGTCGCTGTCGCTGATGGACGCGGGCGTCCCGTTGCGCGGCGGCAAGCACTGCGGCGGCGTGGCGATGGGCCTCATCGCCGAGGGAGGGAAGTTCCTCCCGCTCACGGACATCCTCGGTGACGAGGACGCGTTCGGTGACATGGACTTCAAGGTCGCCGGGACCGAGGACATGGTCACCGCCCTGCAGCTCGACACGAAGATCTCGGGCGTCCCGGCAGACGTCCTGCGCGAGGCCCTCATGGCCGCCAAGAAGGCCCGCCTTCACATCATCGGCGAGATGAACAAGACGATGTCGTCGCCGCGCTCCGAGCTCGCCGCACACGCTCCCCGCGTGCTGGCGCTCAAGGTGCCGGTCGACAAGATCGGCGAGGTCATCGGCCCCAAGGGCAAGAACATCAACATGATCACCACGACGACCGGCGTCGACGTCGACATCGACGACGACGGCACGATCCGCATCGGGTCGACCGACCAGGAGTCGGCCGAGCGTGCGGCCCGCCTGATCGAGGAGATCGTCAACCCGCGCATGCCCGAGGTCGGCGAGCGCATCATGGGCACGGTCGTGAAGACGACGACGTTCGGTGCGTTCATCAACATCGCACCGGGCCGTGACGGTCTCGTGCACATCTCGAAGCTCGGGGAGGGTCGTATCGATCGCGTCGAAGACGCCGCGAACGTCGGCGACCAGATCGAGGTCGAGATCACCGACATCGACCGTCAGGGCCGCATCAACCTGACGCCGATCGCATGGCTCGAGCGTCAGGTCGAGGCCGGCAAGACGATCGAAGAGGCCCGTGCCGCAGCCGTCGCAGGCGGCGGCGGCGGCGGCGGCGGCGATCGTGGTGGCCGGGACCGGGACCGAGGTGGCCGCGACCGTGACTGAGGCGGCCGCGACCGCGGCGGCCGGGACCGGGTGCCGAGGGAC
>DASQDO010000399.1:0-5074 GCA_035634135.1 Actinomycetota bacterium | reverse complement strand
CGACAGCGTCGGCGCCAGGACTATCCCGTCCTGGTGGCTCGACACACGGATCGTGCCCCCGAAGGTGTGGTTGTCCCCTATCGCCACGTGGATCGTGCCCAGGATCTTCTCGTCCTCCAGGACGTTGCCGGTCAGCTGGGCGGCGTCGTTCGTCCCGATCCCCAGCTCCGCCACCGCGAACGCCTCCCGGCCGAGCTTCTCGAGCACGGACCTCACCTCGTCCGCATGTACGCCCGACATCTCCTCGACGTACCCGTCGACGATCTCGAAGACCAGCGGCTCGGACAGGCGGCCGACCGGCCACATCGTCCCGTCGATCACCAACCGTCCGTTCGTCGTCCCCTCCACCGGCGCGAGGAACGCCTCACCCGGCGGCAGGTTCCCGAACGCTCCCGGCTCGCTGAGGTCGCCGTCGTCCGAGATCCCCGTCCGGCCCTCGATACCCAGCGTCAGGTCGGTCCCCACAGCAGTCGTGATCCGGACCTCGGAGCCCTCGGTGAGGAGCCGGGCGACCTCGCGCGAGCGCGGCCGCAGCGACGCGAAGTCCGCCGACATCGTGCGCGCCATCATCTCCTCGGTGATCCCCGGCATCGTCGCGGCCCTCGCCCCCGCGGCGTTCGCAGCGCGGCGAGCCTCGGTGTGCGACACCGACTTCGTCGTCGGCGCGATCAGCACGTCGCACGCAGCCATCGCCGCCGCGACCATCGGCGGCGGCTCGGTCCCGTTGTTCTCGCGCTCGGACATCTCGACGAGCACGGTCTCCGCCCCGCGGTCGCGCCCCGTCGAGACGAGCACCTCGGCGATGACCCGAGTTCCCGGATCGGACACGACCACCAAAGACTCGCCGGCCTTCAGCGCGAGACAGTCGTCGAGCGCGCTCGCGGCCGCACGTGACAGATCGACGCTCACAGCTCGCCGCCCCCCAGGACGTACTCGAAGACCGTCCACGACGGTTCGTAGAGGCGCGGTGGCCGGTTGTCGTCCATCGGGATGATCACCACGTCCCGGCCCTCCGCCGACGCAACCGCCAGCGCCGGGTCGTTGATGTCCATCACCGCGATCGTCGGGATCCCGCGCTCGATCGCGGCCCCCGCGAACCCGTGGTCGCCCAGCACGACGTCCGGCCACGGCTCCGACTCGAGCAACGCCTCCATCGCTTCCGACGAATGCGTGTGCTTGAGCTGCCCCCAGTCGGCGAGGCACCCGACACCGCCGTTGTAGCGGACCTCCTTGTGCCTCCCCGACCTCGTCGAGAAGTTCTCGTCCTCGCGCAGCTGCAGCACCTTGCCCCCGGCGCGCCGGTAGGCGTCGACCACACGGATGTGGTGCTCGAGCATGCCGGTCGGGTGCCCCGTCACGGCCAGCAGGGCGGAGCCCCGGCCGGCCTCCTCGCGCAGGCGCTGCGCCGCCGCGACGATCCCAGCGACCGTCCGCTGGGGGTCGAGCGTGTCGAACTCGCACTCGTCCTCGACGTCGGGCGAGCATCCGGTGAGCTCGGCGAGGAACCCCAGCACCTCCGTGACCGAGTAGCGGTCGAGGCCGCTGATCCCGAACGACCCGTCGAGGTCGCCTTCGAGCATCGCGTTGATCTTCGAGAGGTTGTTGCGCCGCGAGTGGCTCTGGTGCGGGCCCGTGATCCCCGCAGCCACCAGCGCGTCGGCAACCTGCGTCAGGTCCGGTCGCTCCATGGCAGCATCCTAGGAAACATCCGACGGGAGGCGATCACGTGACCATCGAGCGGTTCTCACTGGCGGGCAAGATCGCGGTCGTCACCGGCGCGTCGCGCGGGATCGGGCGCGCGATCGCCCTCGGCTTCGCGGAGGCCGGAGCGGACGTCGCCGTAGCCGCACGGAGCGAGGACGACCTCGAGACGCTCGCGAAGGAGATCGACTCGCTCGGCCGGCGCGCTCTCGCGGTCCGCACGGACGTCACGAACCGGGAGGACGTCGAGGCGCTCCTCGACCGGACGGTGACGGAGCTCGGCGGCATCGACGTCCTCGTGAACAACGCCGGCGGATCGAACTTCACGTCTCCGCTGATCGGCCTCCGCCCGGCGGGGTGGGACAAGCTGCTGAAGCTCAACCTCGACTCGGTCTTCCACGGGACGCAGCTCGCCGCGCAGAAGATGCTCGATCACGGCGGCGGCGCGATCATCCAGATCTCGTCGGTGGCGGGGATCGAAGGAGCGCCGGGGCTGTCGCCTTACTCCGCGGCGAAGGGGGGCGTGCGTCTGTTCAGCCAGGCGGTGGCGAAGGAGCTCGCCGGGTCGGGCGTCCGGGTCAACGTGATCGCCCCGGGTTGGATCGAGACGCCGCTCAACGACTGGATGACGAAGGACGAAGGCATCCTCAGGTCGATCGAGGCGATGATCCCGATGGGGAGGATCGGCCGGGCCGACGAGATCGTGGGGGCCGCGATCTACCTGGCGTCGGATGCGTCGTCGTTCGTGACGGGATCGACCGTGGTGATCGACGGGGGCCAAACCGCGTAGGCCTAGGCGCGATACCCGCCTGCGGTCACTTATTCCGGGCAGACCGATCCGGGCGTCCGACTTAAATCCTTGACACCGTCGGTAGCGTTCTACTTAAGTTTTCGACGCGTGTTCTACAGAAGGGGACCCCCATGGACGACGAACTTCGGCGAATCCTAGGAACACGCTTTGCGAACGAGGTTCTGGCCGTTCTCGTGGGGTGTGTTCGGGATTCGTATCGCTTCCGCCAGAGCGTTTATTCGGAGCAAGGCGGGGACGACTCCACGACGTTCGGCATCGGCGTGTCGCGGGGGGCGCTGAACCTCATCGAACGCGCCTTGGACGACCGCGACGACGTCCAGGCCCACCGACCTCAAGGCTCATTTCTGATCGCCGCCGAGAACAACATCCAGGTGCGGTGCTGGAAGATTGGCCTCACGGAGAAGGACGACGTCGAGAGCATCCGGTGGGAGGGCTCGGAGGCCAAGAAGGCTCCTGGCCGAGACAACGACCGTCAGCTTCGCCTGGAGCTAGGTGACGACGTCCCTCCAGAGCCAGGTCACGAGAAGCACTTGCCCAACCTGGTCATCGGCCATCTAGGAAACTCAATCGACGGGTGCTGTCGAATTGTCCTCGGAACGCCAAAAGACCGTGAGGGATGGCACTTCCACCGTGACATTTGGCGGATCGCCGACGAGGACATCGTGCGCTCCACAGTCGACTTCGGGCCGGAGCCGATCTGGACAGGGGACGAACCTATCGGGGAAGGCCTGCAGCTACCCGAGCAGGATGACGAGGATCCCGAGGTGAAACTCCGAGGTGACGAGGAAAACGAGCCTGACATCGCTCTTCGTCATGACGATGACGGTTCAGGCTCCGCACATCCTGGCTCGGCCTAGCTTTGAGTCACAACTTGCCTGCGCGCGATATCGCGCGCATGTTCAACGCCGACCGTTTAAGACTTGCTCGAGACGTTAGAGGCCTAAAGCAAAGCGAACTCGCTCAGAGACTAGGAGTCAAACCGTCAGCCGTCTCCCAGTTCGAGCACGGACGTTCACGTCCAAGCGAATCAACACTCAAGGCCCTGGCCTTGGCGCTTGAATTCCCGATCGACTTTTTCGCACCCACCGAAGGACACGAAAACCCGCCTTCATTCTTTAGAAGTCTCAGGTCGACCTCGGCGGGGAGCCGCAAGCAGGCAGAAGCGACGTCTGACCTGCTCCACGTGCTCACAAGCACTATCGAGCAATACGTCGTCTTTCCCAACGCCGAGATCCCCATGGTTCCGCTTTCGGATCGCGTGACTCCTGGGGAGGCCGCGCGAGAGGTCCGGCGGAGGTGGGGACTCCCCGGTGGACCCGTTAGAAACATGGTTCGACTTTTGGAACAACATGGCGTCGTAGTCGCCAGGACGATTCGCGGCAGTGACGATATCGATGCCTTTTCACGGCCGTTCGAGCCCCGGCCCATCGTCGTTCTCGCTGCGGACAAGAAAGACCGTGCGCGATCCCGATTTGATGCGGCGCACGAGCTCGGTCATTTGGTGATGCACCCGCACGAGGAGCCCGCAACTAAGGCGGTTGAAGACGAAGCCCAGGCTTTTGCAGCGGAGTTCTTGATGCCCGAGGCCGACATCCAAAGAGAACTTCCGGTACGCCTAGATTGGGATCGCCTCGTGAAGTTGAAGTTCCGTTGGGGAACCTCGATCAAGTCACTCTTGATGCGATCAAGAACGCTCAACGTAATGCCGGAAAGCGCCTACGTCCGGGCGATGAAGATTTATTCGTCCCGTGGTTGGAACCGTGGCGAGCCCGGCGATCTGGGAACGCCCGAGATACCCAGGCTCTTGCAACGCGCTGTCGAGCTACTGGAAGGGTCAGGAATCGGAATCTTGCGGCTGGCGGAACAATCCCGCCTCCACATTGCCGAAGTCGAGCGTCTTCTCGGGGAAGCAGGCGACGTACGGCCGCGAGTCTCATTGGAGGACTCCCGATCATCGGCAGTCACCCGATTGCACGCGCCGTCGGGCAGGGCGAGACCACAGCCTTAGCGCGCGCAATCTCCGGTCGAGACCGGCTCGGTCCGGCCGGCCCCCGCTTCCAGCTCGTCCGATATCTCGGCCCCCGTAAGCGCGTAGCCCACGTTCCGGTCCGTCGTCGACGCCGCGAACACGACCCCGGCCACGTCACCGTTCTGCAGCGCGAACGGCCCCCCGGACTCGCCCTGGCGGATCGAGGCCCTCAGCTCGTAGACCTGACGCGTCACGTCCTCGCGGCCGTAGATGTCGCGGCCTCTCGCCGGGTAGCTGTCCTGCACGGCCGCCGGGTCGACGTCCATCTCCGGCGCGTTCGAGCCCGGGAAGCCGAGCGTCGCCCCCGGCGTCCCGCGCTCGAGCTCGGACGTCTCGAGGTCTAGCGGCCGGCCGGTGAGGCCGGTGACGTGGACGATCGCTACGTCGGTGCCGGGGTCGAACAGCACCACCCGTCCGGTATGCGATCCCGATTGGTCCTGGACCTCGACGTCGCCGCCGCCCGCGACGACGTGCGCGTTCGTCACGACGGTGTCGGGCGCGCCGATCCATCCGGTCCCCAGCTGCTGCCCGCC
>DASQDO010000398.1:0-2719 GCA_035634135.1 Actinomycetota bacterium | reverse complement strand
CGTCGGGCCGCTTCGGAGGCCTCGTCTCTCGCAACCGCGACAACCTCGACCAGGAGCTCTCCGACCTGAACGTGCTGCTGACGATCGTCGACGAGAACCTCCGCCCGCTCGACAAGGTCGCCAAGAACCTCAAGGAGGTCCTGCTCGCGACCGCGCGCAGCCAGTCCTACGGCAAGTGGTGGACGCTCTACGTCGTCAACCTCTGTCCCGAGCTCCCCGCGCAGGAGTGCGCGGGCCTGGGGGCGCTGCCATGAGCATCAAGAACTTCCGCGAGCGCTCGCCCTTCCTCATCGGCATCCTCTCGATCCTCGGGATCGCCGGAGGGACCGCGCTCGCGTTCTCGCTCGACAAGATCCCGTTCGTCAAGCAGAGCTACGAGCTCACGGCCGAGTTCGCCGACGCCGCGGGGCTGAACCCCGAGAACCAGGTCCGCGTCGCCGGGATCAAGGTCGGCACCGTCGAGTCGGTCGAGCTCGACGGCGACAAGGTCGTCGTGACGCTCGAGATCGACAACGGGACCGAGATCCCGAAGGACGCGCGGGCCGAGATCAAGCTCGCGACGCTGCTCGGGACGAAGTTCGTCGAGATCGACGGCGTCGGCGGCGACCCCTTCCTGGCCGACGGCGACGTGATCCCGCTCGAGCGCACCGAGGTCCCGTACGAGATCTACCAGGCCGCGAACCAGGGCACGAACGTCCTCGAAGGGCTGAACGGCCCGCGGCTCAACAAGATGCTGGTCCAGCTCACGAGGCTGACCGAGGCCGCGGAGGACGAGGTCGGCGAGGCCCTCGCGGGGCTGAACGACCTCGGCACCGGGGTGAACGCACGCGAGGACGAGCTTAAGGAGCTCTTGTCCGGGGCCGGCGAGCTCACCGCGTTGCTCGCGGACGAGGGCGACGAGGTGGTGCGGCTGATCGACGCCTCGAACGACGTCCTCGGTTCGCTCGCGAGCAAGCGTGAGGAGATCCAGTCGCTGCTCGAGGTCACCCGGCAGATGGCCGGCGAGGTCACCGGTCTAGTCCGCGACAACCGGTCGAAGATCGACTCGATCGTCGGCAAGCTCGACCGCGCGCTCGCGGTCCTCGAGAGCAACGTCGAGCACATCGACATGGCCCTCGAGTGGGCCGGGCCGTCGTCGCGTTACTTCGGGAACATCACGCGGCAGGGACGCTGGGCGGACATCTTCTCCTGCGTGCTCGTCGTGTCCGACGGCTGCGAGAACGACGAATGAACGCGGCGATGAGGAAGCTCGTGAAGCCGCTGGCGATCGCGGTCGCCGTCCTCCTCGCCGCGGGCGGTTACGTCGCGTTCACCGCCCTCGGCAAGCGCGACGACAGCTACACCGTCACCGCCTACTTCACGAAGGCCATCGGCCTCTTCGAGAACTCCGACGTCACCGTGCTCGGCGTCGCCGTCGGCAAGGTCACGAACGTCGAGCCCGTCGGGACGAGGGTCCGCGTCGACATGGAGATCTCGACGGACCACCCCGTCCCCGTGAACGCGACCGCGACCATCGTCCCGATCTCCGTCATCTCCGACCGCTACGTCCAGCTCGAGCCCCCGTACCGTGCGGGACGGGCCCTCCCCGACGGCGCCGTGCTCGACGTCGACCGGACGCGGATACCCGCGGAGCTGGACGACGTCTTCCTCCAGCTCAAGAAGCTGCTCGAAGCGATCGAGCCGGGGGCCGAGGGCGAGCCGGGCGCGCTGGGTGAGCTCGTCGTCCAGCTCGACCGGACGCTCTCGGGCCACGAGCAGGACCTGCGCGGGACGCTGATCCAGGGCGCGCGGCTGACCGACACGCTCGCCGACGCCGAGGAGGACATCTCCGGTCTCCTCGTCAACCTCGACAGCATGTTCACGACGCTCGCGACGAGGGCCGGGTCGTTCGGCGAGCTCAACTCGAACTTCGCCGCGGTGATGCAGGCGCTGGCCGAGAGCCGCGACGACCTCCACGGCACGCTCGCGAACCTAGGCACGATGACCGAGGAGGTCGGCGACCTCATCAGGGACAACCGCTCGCTCCTCGACCGCGACCTCGAGCGGGTGGCGACGCTCACGCAGACCGTTCTGAAGAACCGGAAGTCGGTGAAGGAGTCGCTGGCCTGGCTGCCGGTCGTCGGCGAAGGCCTCATGCGTGCCTACAACCCGAACCCGGTGGACGCGACCGACGTGCGCGACAACGCGACGCAGCGTGTCGAGTGCGAGATCCTCGACACGATCCCCGACAGCCCGATCAAGGACGTGCTCGAGGACATCTGCCAGGAGGAGACGGGCGAGCCCGACGAGACCCCTGTCGCCGCCGAGCCCCGGACGCTGCCGGAGCTGAAGCTCGACTGCGACGAGGGCGTGCGCAAGGTCAAGCGCCAGATCAAACGGCTCGGCCGGATGGCGATAGAGGACGGCGTCAAAGACGACATCCTGAAGCCGCTGACGAAGAAGCTCCGCCAGCTCGCCAAGAAGTGCCGCGACCTCGGCCAGGAGATCGACGAAGACCTCCTCGACCGGCTGAGGGAGCTGACCGGTGACGTGGACCTCGACGACCTCGACGACCTGGAAGACCTCGACCTCGACGACCTGAACGTGGACGAGCTCACCGGGAACGCGGCGGGTGGTGCGGTCGTGCCGGACGCCGAGGGCGACGACGCCGCCGAGGAAGCGAGCGGCTGGATCGACGGGCTACTCGACTTCGTGGGGCTGTCGTGAAGCGGCGCGCGTC
>DASQDO010000397.1:0-4399 GCA_035634135.1 Actinomycetota bacterium | reverse complement strand
GATCGAGCTCGGCAAGGGCCGCAAGATCGACGAGATCATCGGCTCGATGAACATGGTGGCCGAAGGTGTGAAGAGCTGTAAGCCGATCTTCGAGCTGGGCCAGGCCGCCGGCGTGTGGATGCCGATAACGGAGAACGTCGTGCGGATCTGCTACGAAGGTTCGACGGTCGAGGAGCTGGTGGACGACCTGCTGAGCCGAGAGATCCGGAGCGAGTTCGAGGGTGTCGAGGACTACCTCAAGCTGTAGCTGCGAGGGCCCCCAGCAGGTCTTCGATCAGGTCCTCGGCGTCTTCCAGGCCTACCGACAGGCGGCAGAAGCCTTCGTCCATCCCTACCGCCCTTAGCTCGTCCGGGCTTAGCTGCGTGTGCGTCACGCTCGCCGCGTGCACTATCAGCGAGTGCGTCCCTCCCAGCGACGCCGCCGGCAGGACGACCTCCAAGGCCTCTTGGAACCGGCTCGCCCTCGCGCGGCCCCCTGCTACCACCAGTCCGATCGTTCCCCCGCCCGCCCCGCCGAGCAAGCGACGGCACAGGTCGTACGAAGGGTCGCTCGGGAGGCCCGGGTAGTCGACCCGCTCGACGTGCGGGCTCGACTCCAGCGCTTGGGCGACCGCCAGCGCCGACTCCGACGAGCGCGCCACCCGCAGCGGCAGCGTCGACAGGCCCCGTAGCGCGAGCCACGCGTTGAACGGCGCCAGCGTCGGGCCGAAGTCGCGCGCCACCGCTCGCAGCTTGTCCACGGTCGCCGGGTCGCCGCATGCAATGCCCCCGACGAGGTCGTGGTGCCCCCCCAGGAACTTCGTCGCCGAGTGGACGACGAGCGTCGCGCCGTGCTCGACCGGGCGGCACAGCGCCGGGCTCGCAAACGTGTTGTCGACGACCAACGGGACGCCGGCGGCCTGCGCCAGCGCTCCGAGCCTCGGCAGGTCCGCGACGACTATCCGCGGGTTCCCGATCGTCTCGCAGTAGAGGAGCGCGGCCCCCGGAAGCGCGGCCTCGATCCCGTCGAGGTCGTCCACGTCGAAGAAGTCCGTCGTGACGCCCATGTCCTTCATGCGCGTCATCAGGATCGAGTAGCTGTTGCCGTACAGCTGGCGGGCCGCGACGATCCGCGCGCCCGGCCGCGCCAGGGCCATGAACGTGCACGTGATCGCGGCCATCCCGCTCGAGAACGCCTCCGCATCCTCGGCCCCCTCGAGGTCCGCGACCGCAGCCTCGAACGCGTCGACGGTGGGGTTCGCCCAGCGCGTGTAGACGTACCCCGCGCCGACGCGCTCCTCTGAGGCCTTCGCGAACGCGTCGGTGTCCTCGAACGAATACGTCGAGGAGAGGTCGAGCGGCGGCGCGAGCGGCACCCCGTCCTGCTCGGGGAGCGCGGGACGATGGACGGCGCGGGTGGAGAAACCTCGGCGGTCGCGGGGACCGCTCACGTGGCTCGTTCTAGAGGTGGACGACGGGGCAGGTCAGCGTGCGCGTGATGCCCTCGACGGCCTGGATCTTCGCGACGACGAGCTTGCCGAGGTCGTCGACGTTCGGCGCGCTGGCGCGCACGATGACGTCGTAGGGACCGGTCACGTCCTCGGCGGCGTCGACGCCTTCGATCTCACGGACCTCGCGCGCGACCTGGGCGGCCTTGCCGACTTCGGTCTGGATGAGGATGTACGCCTGCACGGCTGCCATGCCGCTCCTTCCGTTCGCCTACGTGGTGTTGGTCGTGGGTGCGGGCGAGTGTAGCAGGGCCGCCTCCGACGCCTTCCGGTAGTCTCTGGTGCCGCCATCCACACCATTCAAGGAGCTTGTTGATGCCATCCGCCTCGCTTGCGGGGATCGAGCGCCCCGGACGCGTCCACCTGAACCTCAGCGCGCCCGCGCTCGTCGAGATGGCCGTCAGCCGCGGCGAAGGGACGCTCGCCCAGTCGGGCGCCCTCGTCACGCGCACCGGGGACCGGACCGGACGCTCACCGAAGGACCGCTTCTTCGTCTCGCACGGGGCGTCCAAGGACAAGATCGAGTGGGGGCCGGTGAACCAGCCCTTCGAGCCGGCCCAGTTCGACGCGCTGCAGGAGAAGGTGCGCGCGCACATGGAAGGCCGCGACCTCTTCATCGTCGACGGCTTCGTAGGCGCCGACCCAGAGCATTCGATCCGGCTGCGCGTGATCGCCGAGTTCGCGTGGCACGCGCTGTTCGCGAAGCAGCTCTTCCGCCGGCCCGAGCCCGGCGAGCTCGAGGGGTTCGAGCCCGAGTTCGTGGTCCTGTCCGCGCCGAGCTTCGACGCCGTCCCCGAGCGCGACGGGACGAACTCGAACGCGTTCATCGGCCTCGACCTCGAGCGCAAGCAGGTGCTGATCTGCGGGACCCACTACGCGGGAGAGATCAAGAAGTCGATCTTCACGTCGGCGAACTACCTCCTTCCCGAGCAGGGCGTCCTGCCGATGCACTGCTCGGCGAACCTCGGGGCCGAGAACGACGTCGCGCTGTTCTTCGGGCTGTCGGGGACGGGCAAGACGACCCTGTCGGCAGACCCGGAGCGCCGGCTCATCGGCGACGACGAGCACGGCTGGTCGGACAACGGCGTCTTCAACTTCGAAGGCGGCTGCTACGCGAAGTGCATCCGTCTCTCGCGCGAGAACGAGCCGCAGATCTGGGGTGCGATCCGGTTCGGGTCCGTCGTCGAGAACGTCGTAGTGGACGAGGCCACGCGCCGGGTCGACTACGACGACGCGTCTATCACCGAGAACACCCGCGTCGCCTATCCACTCGAGTTCATCCCCGGCTACGTCCCAGAGGGACGGGCCGGTCACGCCGAGACGATCGTCTTCCTCACGGCCGACGCTTTCGGCGTGCTGCCCCCGATCTCGAAGCTCTCATCCGAGGCGGCGATGTACCACTTCCTGTCGGGGTTCACGGCGAAGCTGGCGGGGACCGAGGCGGGGTTGGGGGCCGAGCCCGAGGCGACGTTCTCGACGTGCTTCGGGGCACCCTTCCTGCCGCTGCGCCCGAGCGTGTACGCCGGGATGCTCGGCGAGCGGATCCAGAAGCACGGGGCTCGCGTCTTCCTCGTCAACACCGGCTGGACCGGGGGCCCGTTCGGAACCGGCAAGCGCATGAGCCTTCCCGCGACGCGCGCGATGGTGAGCGCCGCGACCTCGGGAGCCCTCGACGGGATCGAGACGCGCAACCACCCGATCTTCAACCTCGACGTCCCGGTCAGCTGCCCCGACGTCCCCGACGAGGTGCTCGACCCGCAGTCGACGTGGGACGACCCCGAGGCGTACGAGGAGAAGGCGCGCGAGCTCGCGCGGATGTTCGTGAAGAACTTCGAGCGCTTCGTCGACTCCGTGCCGGCGGAGGTCGTGAAGGCCGGCCCGAGGGCCGACTAGGTCTCGATCTCGAAGAAGATGCGCACCTCGGTGTGGTACTCGGCGATCACACCGTCCTCGACCACCGCGGAAGTCCCGAGCACATGCAGCTTGTTGATGCCCCGGATCGTGCGGGACGCCTCCTTCAGCGCCTCGCGTGCGGCGTCACCCCAGCTCTCGGCCGAGACGCCGGTCAGCTCGATCGTGTTCATCACGGCCACGGCCGCCTCCTTCGCGTCGTGAGCGGACAAGCGCGAACGGTATCCGAGTTGGGCGAGTCCGGCGTGATCGATCTCGTCGCCTCGTACCTGCCCTCACCCCCCGAAGGAGAGCTCTGGTCCGGGGACGACGCGGCCGTGGTCGGCGGGACGATCGTCACCACCGACGTCATGGTCGAGGGCGAGGACTTCGAGCTCTCTTACTGCACCGGGTTCGACCTCGGCTGGAAGGTGGTGGCGGTCAACGTCTCCGACGTCGCCGCGATGGGTGGCCGGCCGCGCCATGCGGTCGCGAGCCTCGCTCTCCCTGCGTCTTCGCGGGTCGAGCTGGTCGACGGGATCGCCCGCGGACTGGCGGCTGCGGCCGGCCGGTGGGAAGTGGCGCTCGTCGGCGGCGACCTGAGTTCGGCCCCCCTCGTGATGATCGGCGTCACGGTGCTCGGCGTCCCGTTCGGACGGGTAGTGACGCGCAGCGGGGCCCGGCCGGGCGATCGCATCTGCGTCACGGGCTCGCTCGGGGGGTCGTGGGGCGGCTTGAGGCTGCTGCGAGCCGGCCGCGGCGACGAGTCGCCGGGACTCGTCGAGCGTCATCTGCGCCCTCGGGCGCGCGTCGAGGAGGGCCGCGCCCTGGCGGAGCGCGGGGCGACCGCGATGATGGACGTGTCGGACGGGTTCGCCGTCGACCTCACGCGTTTGATGAGGGCATCGGGGACCGGATGCGCCGTCGACCCCGTGGCGATCCCCCTCGACCCCGGCCTGCGGGAAGACGACGCCCTGAGGGGCGCGATCCTGGGTGGCGAGGACTTCGAGCTGCTGGCGACG
>DASQDO010000396.1:0-6042 GCA_035634135.1 Actinomycetota bacterium | reverse complement strand
GCAAGGACGCGTTCATCGTGTGCGACGACGTCGACCTGGAGGTCGCAGCGCGCGGCGCGGTCTGGGCCGCCTACCTCAACAGCGGCCAGGTGTGCACGTCCGCCGAGCGTTTCTACGTCCTCCCACAGGTTTACGACGACTTCGTGGACGCCTTCGTAGCGGAGGCGCAGAAGGTCGTCGTCGGCGATCCCATGGAGGACGCGACGGACATGGGCCCGCTCGTGCGGGGGGTCCAGCGCGACCGCGTCGAGACCCAGCTCGCCGGGGCGCGCAGCGCAGGCGCCACCGTCCTCTACGGCGGGGACCGCGGCGAGTTCGAGAAGGGCTACTACCTGCGACCCGCGGTAGTCGTCGACGTCGACGAAGACATGGAGCTGATGCGCGCCGAGACGTTCGGCCCCGTCGCGCCGATCGCACGCGTGGCCGACCTCGACGAGGCGATCGCCCGGACGAACGCGAGCGAGTACGGGCTCGGCGCCAACGTCTATACGAGGCGGCTCGACTACATGATGAAGGCGATGGAGGAGATCGAGGCCGGGACCGTGTGGTTCAACGACCCGCTGACGGACAACGAGGCCGCGCCGTTCGGGGGCATGAAGGCGTCGGGCAACGGGCGCGAGCTGGGGCCCGAGGGTCTCGACGACTTCCGCCAGTCGAAGCACGTGCACATCGACTCGAAGATGGACGCGAAGACGTGGTGGTATCCGTACGCGGCCTACACCGCCTACCAGGCGGAGCACGGGACGGCGCCCGGCTAGATGGGCGAGGTCCGGCTGGAGGGCGTCACGAAGACTTTCAAGGACACGACTGCGGTCGACGACGTGTCGATCACGATCGCGCCGGGTGAGTTCTTCTCGCTCCTCGGCCCCTCCGGGTGCGGCAAGACCACGACCCTTCGCATGATCGGCGGGTTCGAGGAGCCCACGGCGGGCCGCGTCTACCTCGCCGGCAACGACGTGACCGGCGTCCCCGCGTACAAGCGCGACGTGAACACGGTCTTCCAGTCGTACGCGTTGTTCCCGCACCTCGACGTCTTCGAGAACGTCGCGTTCGGGCTCAAGCGCCGCAAGACCCCGAAGAGCGAGATCGCTCCGCGCGTGGAGGAGATGCTCGAGCTCGTCGACCTGGCGGGGCTCGGGACGCGCCGGAGCAACCAGCTGTCCGGAGGACAGCAACAGCGGGTAGCGCTCGCCCGCGCGCTGATCAACCGTCCCCAGGTGCTCCTGCTGGACGAGCCGCTGGGCGCGCTCGACCTCAAGCTCCGCAAGGGCATGCAGCTCGAGCTCAAGCGGATCCAGGGCGAGGTCGGGATCACGTTCGTCTACGTCACGCACGACCAGGACGAGGCCATGACGATGTCCGATCGGATCGCGGTGATGAACGCCGGACGCATGGAACAGGTCGGCCCCCCCGAGGACGTGTACGAGCTCCCCGCGACCGAGTTCGTCGCGGGGTTCCTCGGCGCGTCGAACCTCCTCGACGGCGAGGTCGAAGAGGCGACCGGCGACATGGCGAAGGTGCGGCTCGGCACGGGCGACGTCGTCCTGCTGCCTCCGGAGCGACTGCCCGGGTCGAAGCAGGTCCGCGTGGGCGTACGGCCCGAGAAGCTGCAGATCGAGGGGCAGGGAGGCAACTCCGTGCGCGCGCAGATAACGGCCTCGACCTATACCGGGGTCAGCACGTCCTACGAGTGCACGACCGCTTCCGGCGCGAAGCTCGTCGTGTACGTGCAGAACGCGGGCGGGGCCTCGTCGCTGGGACCGGGGACGAACGTGACGTTGAGCTGGGAGCCGGAGCACACCTTCGCAGTCGAGAGGAGACGGTCATGACGGATCGTGAACGGGAGTTGAGAAGACTGCTCGCGTCCGCGCCGCGCCACAACGTGTCGCGCAGGGACGTCCTGCGCGGCGCGGGGGCGCTGTCGTTGACCGCGTGGCTGGCCGCGTGCGGCGTCTCCGGTACGAACGAAGACGGCGGGGGCGGCAACGGCGGCTCCGAGGACGACGGCCTCACGACGACCGAGCAGAACGGGCAGTTCAGCTTCGCCAACTGGCCCCTCTACATCGACCGCGCGAAGGGACGGCGGCCGACGATCGACGACTTCACGAAGGACACCGGGATCGAGGTCGACTACAAGGAGGTCATCGACGACAACGAGAGCTTCTTCGGGACGATCCGGGAGCCTCTCGCCAGCGGCCAGGGGGCCGGCTGGGACATGATCGTCGTCACCGACTGGCTGATCGCGAAGATGGCGCGGCTCGGCTACCTCGAGGAGCTGGATCATTCGCTGCTCCCGAACTTCGAGGCGCACGCGGGCCAGGTCTACAAGGACCCGTCCTACGACCCCGGAAACGCGCACAGCGTCCCGTGGCAGTCGGGCATCACCGGCATCGGCTACAACCCGAGGCTCACCGGCCGCAAGATCAAGAGCTTCGACGACCTCTTTGACCCCGCGTTCGAGGGCAAGGTCGGGATGTTCAAGGAGATGCGCGACACGATGAACCTCACGCTGCTGGGGATCGGCATCGACCCTCAGCAAGCGACGGTCGACGACGCCGCTCTCGCGCAGGAGAAGCTCATCGAGCAGCGCGACAAGGGCATCGTCCGCAACTACTACGGCAACGAATACGCCGACGCGCTCGTGCGCGAGGACCTGTGGCTGACGATGGCGTGGTCGGGTGACGTGTTCCAGCTCCAGTTCGACAAGCCGGAGCTCGAGTTCGTCGTTCCCGAAGAGGGCGGGATCCTCTGGGTGGACAACATGGCGATCCCGCAGGGGGCCGAGAACCCGATCGACGCGATGGCGTTCATGGACTACGTCTACGACCCGAAGGTCGCCGCGCAGATCACGGCGTGGGTCAACTACATCTGCCCGGTCCCCGAGGCCCAGGACATCCTGAAGAAGGCCGACGACTCCTACACGAAGTCCGTCGCGAAGAGCCCGCTGGTCTTCCCGACGCCCGAGATGGAGTCGCTGCTCTACCACTACAAGGACCTGGACGAAGAGGAAGAGGAGGCGTGGAACGACCTCTTCGGCGAGGTCATCCAAGGGTGATCCCTGGACCGCTCGCCGAGGCGACCGGTGCCGGCTAGCTTGAAGCGCCGCCTTACGCCTTACCTCCTGACGCTGCCGGGGGCCCTGTGGCTCCTGGCGTTCTTCCTCGTGCCGATGGTGACGATGCTGTCGGTGTCGCTACAGGAGGGATCGCTCGAGGAGGGCTACCGGTTCACCGGGCACTGGCAGACGTACACGGAAGCCCTCGGCAAGTTCGACACTCAGCTGCTGAGGTCCATCTGGTACGGCGCGATCGTCACGGTCGTCACGCTCGTCGTGAGCTATCCGATGGCGTACTGGATCGCGCTGCGAGGGGGCAGGCGCAAGAACCTCTACCTGCTGCTGATCCTGCTCCCGTTCTTCACGCCGTTCATCATCCGCACGCTGTCGTGGAAGTTCATCCTGGCCGACGAGGGCATCTTCCTCGGCGCGCTGAAGGACTGGGGCGTGCTGCCCGACGCCTATCAGGTGCTGGCGACGTCGACTGCGGTCGTGGCCGGGATGATCTACAACTTTCTGCCTTTCATGGCGCTGCCGCTGTACGTCGCGCTCGAACGTCTCGACCCCGCGATGCTCGACGCCGCCTCGGACCTGTACTCGAGCAGACGGCAGGCGTTCCTCAAGGTGACCCTGCCGCTGTCGATGCCGGGGGTCTTCGCCGGCTGCCTGCTGACGTTCATCCCCGCGGTCGGCGACTTCGTCAACGCCACGTTCCTGGGCGGCGTGAACACGACGATGATCGGCAACGTCATCCAGCGTGAGTTCCTCACGAACAACGACTATCCCGAAGGCGCCGCGATCTCGTTCCTGCTGATGGCGGCGATCCTCGTCGGCGTGCTGCGGTACGTGCGCAAGATGGGGGCCGAGGAGCTGACGGTATGAGTCGCCGCTCGCGCTTCCTGCCGGTCTACACCGGGCTCGTCATCGCGTACCTGTTCGTTCCGATCGTCGTGATGATCCTGTTCGGCTTCAACGACCCGCGGGGCCGCTTCAACTTCGCCTGGCAGGGCTTCACGCTGCAGTGGTACCGGGAGCTGTTCGACATCCCCGAGCTGACGACCGCGCTGAAGAACTCGCTGCTGGTCGCGGGTCTCAGCACCCTGATAGCGACCGTGCTCGGGACGATGGTCGCGCTCGCGCTCAGCCGATATCGGATGAGGGGGCGGAGCGCGCTGAACGTCTTCGTCTTCCTGCCGATGGCAACCCCGGAGATCGTGCTCGGCGTCTCGCTGCTGTCGCTGTTCGTGACGCTCGGGGTGGCGCGGGGGTTCGTCACGATCGTGATCGCGCACATCCTGTTCTCGGTCTCCTACGTCGTCGTGACGGTGAGGGCGCGCTTGGCGGGGCTCGACCACAGCCTGGAGGACGCGGCACAGGACCTCGGCGCGACGCCGTGGACGACGTTCTGGACCGTGACGTTCCCGCTGATCTTCCCGGGAGTCCTGGCCGCGGGGCTGCTCGCGTTCGTGCTGTCGATCGACGACTACGTGATCACGAGCTTCAACGCGGGCGGGACGGTGACGTTCCCGCTGTGGGTGTTCGGGGCGTCGCGCATCGGCGTCCCGCCGCAGGTCAACGTGATGGGGACACTGATCTTCCTGATCGGTGTGGTCTACGTGATCGTGTCGGTGGTGCGGGGCCGCGAGAGGACGGGGTCCGTGGGGGCCGGGGCCCTAGCTGCCAAAACGGCGAAGGGATAGCCCGGGGACCTGCTAGCCCGCTACCGCCTCACAGTAGCCCTTGAAGGTCTCCAGGAACTGCTCGATGTCGGCTTCGGTGTGCTGGACCGACAGCGTCCACTGCTCTTCCTTGCCCGGCGTCTGGTAGATGCCCCGGTTCACCAGCCACCACCAGTACGCCTCGAACAGCGAGTCGTCGACCCCCTGGAAGTCGCGGTAGCGCTCGAGCGGGCGGTCCCGGAACGTGATCGATCCCTTGCAGCCGAGGTCCATCGTGACGGCCTCGATCCCGGCCTCGTCGAGTGCCTTCTGACACCCCTGCGCGAGCATCGTGCCCAGCGAGCGCAGGTGCTCGTACGCCGCGTCGTCGAGCACCTCGGTCAGCGTCGCGAGGGCCGCCGCCATCGACAGCGGGTTCCCGTTGAACGTCCCCAGCGCGGCGACGCCGTTCATGATCTCGTCCATGATCTCGGCCCGGCCCCCGAACGCGCCGACCGGCACTCCCCCGCCGATCGCCTTCGCCAGACACACCAGGTCGGGCTGGACGCCGAACATCCCGGTCGCGCCCCCGGGCGCGATCGTGCAGCCGGTCTTGACCTCGTCGAAGATCAGCACGACGCCGTAACGCGTGCACAGCTCGCGTACCTTCTCGAGGTAGCCGGGCTGCGGCATCACGATGCCGATGTTCATCATCACCGGCTCCATGATCAGGGCGCCGATGCGGTCGCCGCTCGTGCGCAGCGTCTCCTCCAAAGCCTCTGCGTCGTTGAACGGGACGACCATCGTGTCGTTCGAGGTGTCGGCGGGGATCCCGCGCGAGAAGGGCACCGACCAGGGCCGCTCGTCCGGCCCGCTCGAGTCGAGAGTAGGGACGACCGAGAACATCACCGCGTCGTGATGGCCGTGGTAGCTGCCCTCGATCTTCAGCAGGACGTCCTTGCCGGCCGCGGCGCGACCGAGCCTGACCGCGTCCATCGTCGCCTCGGTCCCCGAGTTCGTGAACCGGACCTTGTCGATCCCGAAGCGTCGCTTGAGCTCCTCCGCGACGAGGATCGCGGTCTCGGTCGTCGCCGCGAAGTGCGTGCCGTTCGCGGCCGCGGCCTCGATCGCCGCGCGTACGCGCGGATGCGCGTGCCCGACCGCCATCGTCCCGAACCCGTTGTGGAAGTCGACGTACTCGTGTCCGTCGACGTCGGTGACCCTGCTCCCCCGGCCCCCCGTCAGGTAGATCGGGTAGGGGTCGCCGGCCTGGAAGGACGACGCGACCCCGAACGGCATCGCCTCGGCGGCGCGCTCGTAGAGCTCGCG
>DASQDO010000395.1:0-4533 GCA_035634135.1 Actinomycetota bacterium | reverse complement strand
GCCGGGGGGTCAGGCCGAGACGCGGATCGCTCCGACCATCCCGCCGTCGTAGTGCCCCGCGACGTGGCAGCCGTACAAGACGTCTCCCCCGTTGGGGAACGTCCACGTCAGCTCCTCGGTCGCCCCGGGGGCCACGGTGACGGCGTTGCCCTCGTGGTGCATGCCGCCGGCAGCCATCTCCTGGGCATGGCTCGCCTGGTACTCCTCGTCTCCGAGCACGAACTCGTGCTCGTGGCGGCCCTCGTTCGTCACGACGAACGTGACGGTCTCGCCGGGCTCGACCTCGAGGTCTCGCGGCGAGAACCGGTACGGGTCCTCGGCCACGACCTCGATCGTCCGGGTCGCCGCCGACGGGTTGCCGGGGGCCCCGAATGCGAAGGGGGCCTCGTCGCCGCCGCCGTGCGAGTGCTCGTGCGAGTGGGCATGCCCGTCGTCCGGGCTCGCCGCCTCGCCGTCGTGATCGTGGCCACCGCCGCAGGCGCCGAGCAGCGCCAGCGCGGCAGCCGCCGCCAGAACCCTTCTACGCATTTGCACGCCTCCCGATCTCCCGTTCGAAGTTACCAGCGCCCCGCCCGCGGGACCGCCCCTTACGGAATTCGACGACTTCGTTTACAATTTTTTTGACGTGATTTTCGTCGGTCGTTAAAAACGAAGTTCGGAGGACCGTTTGAACGACCTCGTTCTCACCCCGGACACGGTCATAGCGCGGTGGTCGAACGCGTCCCTCGTCGTGCACGCGGCCGGGCACGAGGGCGGGGTGACCGACGTCGGGATCCACCGTCTCGACGCCAACGGCGGTTCGCCCGAGTTCAGGGTCACGGCCCGGCTGGCTCCCTTCGCCGGGCTGTTCCCCTACGGGATCACGTCGGTATTCGCGCTGCCGAGCCGTCCCGACGAGATCGTCGTCGTGACGCGCGACGGCACCGAGCGAGTACCCGTCACCTAGGCCCCCGCAGGGCAAGCCCCCACGACCCCCCGGCGTGTGCGCCCGCCCCCGCCGGGGGCTCGTGGTGGGCCCCGCCCCGGGCCTCGCCCCCGTCGGCAGCGCGACTCTCGCCGCGGCCGGGCCGCAGTGCGTTCCGCCGGACGCTGGTGACGCAATATGACGGCATGACGCTGGGGCTGGGAGCCGGATGGAAGGTCGGCCATTGGACCGACCCCGAGGCGCGTACCGGTTGCACGGTCGTCCTGCCCCCGCCGGGCAACGTCTGCTCTTGTGACATCCGGGGCTCGTCCCCGAGCAGCCGCGAGCTCGCGCTGCTCGACGTCGACCGGCGCCTGACCGAAGTCCACGGTGTGCTCCTCACGGGCGGCAGCGCGTTCGGGCTCGCCGCCGCCGAGGGCGTCGTGTCGTGGCTGTCGGAACAGGGCATCGGCTACGAGACCCCGGTGGCACGCGTGCCGATCGTCCCCGCCGCGGTCGTGTTCGACCTCGGCGCAGGACGGCCGGACGTGCGCCCGGGGCCCGCACAGGGGCGGAGCGCGTGCGAGTCCGCGATCGAGGGACCGCCGGCGACGGGGCTCGTCGGGGCCGGGACCGGATCGACCGTCGGGAAGTGGGCGGGCCGCGAGCACGGCGTCCCCGGCGGGTTCGGCTTCGGCGAGGCCTCCGACGCCGGGCTCCGTGCCGCCGCGGTCGCAGTCGTGAACGCCGTGGGCGACGTGCTCGCCGGAGACGGCAGCGTGCTCGCGGGGACGACCGCGCCGCGCGAACGACGGACGCCTCCCGCCGAGGAAAGCTCGCCGCTGCCGGCGAACACCGTCCTCGCCCTCGTCGCCGTCGAGGGGACGTTCGAGAAGCGCGAGGTTCGCTGGCTCGCGAGCCGGGGGTCGGACGGCATCACGATCGCGGTGCGCCCGGCGCACACGCGCTATGACGGCGACGTCGTGTTCGCGCTCGCGGCCCCCTCGGCGCGCAAGTCGGAGCCCGCGGACCTCGACGTCCTCGGCCCGCTCGCGACGGCGGCGGTGGCCGCGGCGGTCCGGGACGCCGTCGTCCGGCAAGGCCCCTGACCTGCGTGCGGCCCGGAACCACCGCAGCCCCTTCATGCCGCCACCCTCGTGAGGTAGTCGTCGGCGATGTCGACGAGGTCGGCGACCAGCTCGGCCGCCGGCTCGAAGCCGTCCTCGGCGAGGCGGTCGCGCAGCCCCGCCAGCGTCCCTGCGAGCAGCACCACGACGAGGTCCCCCAGGTCGGGGATGCGTGGCTCGGCGGCCTCTTCGGCCGGGGTCTCGCTCACGACGTCGCCTTCTTTGCGGTCCGCGTCATCACGTCACGGTGACGGGACCAGTAGTGCCGGCGGACGGCGGGGCCGTGACTCCAGCCGTCCGGTACTTCGATCTCGTCGCCGCAGGCACGACAGCGCGGGGCGCGCCGTGGTGCGGCGGGTTTGCTGTCGGGCTTCGGAGCAGCCATAACGCTCACCTCCTGGCCCGGGAGTGCGGCTGGGGTCAGCCTAGGGAGGGGGTGTGACAGAAAGGGCCGGGTGGGTTATCCAGACGCCCGTGACGAACGAGCGAGAGCGGCCGGGCGCGGTGACGGGGCCGGGGAAAGCGTCCGGGGCCGCAGTCGAGGGAGAGGAGCTGGACGCTTGAGGGCGTTGACGATCGACGGTTACGGCTTCGACAACGTCGCGGTCCGGGACCTTGCCGCGCCCGAGCCGGGGCCCGGCGAGGTCGTCGTCGCCGTCAAGGCCGCGGCCTTCAACCATCTGGACCTCTGGACGCTCCGGGGCGACCTCAAGATCGAGCATCGCTTCCCACATGCCCTCGGCGCCGACGGGGCCGGGGTAGTCGAGTCAGTCGGCGAGGGCGTCCCGGCCGGGATCCGTCCGGGCGACCGCGTCCTCGTCAACCCCGCGCTGTCCTGCGGGCTGTGCGAGCGTTGCCGCGCCGGCGAGCAGTCGGAATGCACTGCGTTCCGCATGCTCGGCGAGCACGAGCCCGGGACCGTCGCCGAGCTCGTCAAGGTCCCCGCGGCGAACGTCTTCCCGGTCCCCGAGCACCTGGACTTCGCCGAGGCTGCGGCCCTGGGGGTGACGTTCATCACCGCGTACAGGATGCTCTTCGACCGCAGCGGGATGAGGCCGGGCGAGTGGGTGCTCGTCACGGGCATCGGAGGCGGCCTCGCGCTGTCGCTGTTCCAGCTGGCACGGCCGGCCGCCGGGAAGCTCCTCGTCACGTCGTCCTCGGACGAGAAGCTGCAGCGCGCGGCAGACCTCGGCGCCGACGGAGGCGTGAACTATCGCGACGCCGACGTCGGCCGGGAGGTCCGCCGGCTCACGGGGAAGCGAGGTGTCGACCTCGTCGCGGACTCGGCGGGCGGGCCGTCGCTAGACGGGTCGTTACGGGCGCTGCGCAAGGGGGGCCGCGTCGTGATCGCAGGGGCGACGGCCGGCGCGAAGGCCGAGATCGACGTGCGCCGGGTGTTCTGGAACCAGCTGTCGGTGATCGGGTCGACGATGGGCTCCGTGGCGAACGTGTCGGACATGCTCCGGCTCGTCGCGGGATCGAAGCTTCGGCCGATCGTCGACCGCGTCGTGCCGCTCGACGGCGCCCCGGCGGCTCTGCGGCTCCTCGAAGAAGGCGGGCAGTTCGGGAAGATCGTCGTCTCGATGGAGGCCTAGCCGCCCCGGGCGCTGACCTCGAGCGGGCCGGGTGGCTCGGCTAGATCCGGCGGACGCGGAGCGGTCCCGTCGTCCAGGTCGGCTACTCGGTCCAGGGACTCGCGGAAGCGCGCCAGGCGCCGGGAGCCGTCTTCGTAGCGGTTGCGCGCGTTCGTCAGGTGCGCGCCCATCGTCTCGTACTCGCCCGCGAACAGCTCCAGGTCTTTCTGCAGGCGCGTGCAGAAGCCGAGGATCCGAGCGGCGTTCTCCTCGATCTGCAGACAGTTCAGCCCCATCAGCACCGTCTGCAGGTAGCCGTAGAGCGTCAGCGGGCTCATCGGCACGACCTTGGCGTCGAGAGCGCGCTCGAACAGCGGCCGGCCCCCGTGCGACAGCCGCAGCATCTCGGCGTAGACGCCCTCGGCGGGCACGTACATCACCGCGAAGTCGAACGTCCCTTCGTCGGGCACGACGTATCGCTGCGCGATCGCCGTGACGTGACGGTCGACGTCGGCTGCGAAGGCGCGCTCGGCCGCGGCCCGGGCGGGCCGGGACGACGCGTCGCAGATCGCCCGGAAGTTCGACAGCGGGAACTTCGAGTCGATGCACACGAGCTTGCCCCCGGCCCGCACGACCGCGTCGACGATGACGCCGCTCCGGAAGCGGTGCTGCGTCGAGTACGCGCGCGCCGGGAGGACCTGTCGCAACAGCTCCTCGAGCATCGCCTCCCCCAACCCACCCCGTGCCGGCGGAGCGCGCAGCAGGTCTTGGAGAGCGGTGAATTCCTTGGCTTGGTCGGCGACGACGGCAGTCGCTCGGCGCACGTCCCCGAGCGCCTCGAAGATCCCCTGCGCGAGGTCGGTCGCCGCGCCCTGGGAGCGGGCCATTCGGTTGTCGATCCCTTCGAGCCGCTGGACGAGCAACGACG
>DASQDO010000394.1:0-3204 GCA_035634135.1 Actinomycetota bacterium | reverse complement strand
CGGCCGCCGTCGACGGGTTCGGCATCGACCCGAACGAGGTCGAGCGAGACATAGACGCGGAGTTCGGCCCGATCACGGACGCGGTCTGGCCCACGGAGGTCTTCCTCGACGACGAGGCCCTCGAGCGCGAAGGCGTCTCGGTCAACGAGGTCGCCAGCTGGCTGGGCGACTACCGGCTCGAGGACAACGCGCAGGACGCCGACCTGGCGGGCCGCGGAGTCTTCGCCCCTACCGACCGTGTGTTCGAGCTCGCGATCCCGGCGCGAATGCTCCCCGGCATCGAGTGCGGCGGGTAGGATGCCGCCATCCATGGCTGCTTCGACCCTGACCGAGCGCGTCCAGCCCCGGCCCGAACCGGCGTCTGGGTCGCGGCTCGACCGCTGGCTCGGCCACCCCGCGGCGTTCCTCGCGACCGCCGCGGTCCTGCTCGCGATCTTCGGCTGGACGTTCCTGGAAAATCCCGGTCGTCCGGCCCCCGCGGACGACCCCGCCTACTACACGTGGCGGACGGAGGCCCTGATCGACAACGACCCGGTCACGTTGCTCGAGGCGACCGGGCCGCTCGACATGTACTCGGGCGGGTACCGCGTGACGACGCCCGTGATCGCGGCGTATTTCCGCGAGCTCGGGGGGGCCGCGCTCCTGACGCCGACGGTCCTGCTCGCGGTGGGGCTGCGGGTCGTGATCCCGTTGCTGCTCGCCGGCTTCGCGTACCGCCAGAGGCGCGACCCGCTGATCTTCCACTCGGTCGCGTTCGGCTCCGCGAGCCTGCTGCTCACGCCCCCGTTCGGCGGATACCTCGACAACGTCCTGACGCTGTTCTTCCTCGGCGCGTCGCTGTTCTTCATCGAGCCGTCGCGGCGATCGTGGCCCGCGCGCCTCGTGTTCGCCGCGCTGCTCGTGCTGTCGGGCCTGACGCACCCGACGACGCTCGTGATCTTCTGCGTCGTGCTCGGCGTGATGGCCGGAGCGCGCTGGCTGTTCCGAGGGTTCGATCTGAAGTCGACGCTTCGTGACGACGGGCCGATGCTCGCGTCCGCGTTCGCGGCCGCAGTCGTCACCTACCTGATCTGGAAGGTCGGCATCTGGGGCAAGTCCGCTCCCCTTAGCGACGCCGCGCTCCCGCCGCCCGCCGACGCCGAGTTCTTCAAGACGCGTCTCGGGGGATGGCTCGAGGCCATGCGGCCGATCCTCAACGGCCCCCTGTTCCTGATCGGAGCCGCCGGGCTGCTCGCCGCGGGCAAGCGGGCCGCCGAGGACGAGCTCACGCGGGTCTCGATCCTGTGGCTCGCGCCCCTCGCCGGGATCTTCGGCTTCCTCGCCGGCATGGCGTATCCGTACTACCGCTTCTTCAACACGACGCTGTCGTGGATCCTGCTCGTCGGCGTCGGCGTCTACTTCGCGGCGCGCTGGTTCCTCGCGGTGTCGGAGCGCGGTGGAGTGGCGACGCTGGCGCTCGTCGGGATCGTCGCCCTGGCGGTCGTCGTCGGGACGAACTTCACGGCGGGCCTCGAGCAGTCCCACTGGAACGACGAGACGGACGCGTGGCTCAAACCCGAGCAGCGCGACACCCTGCTGCCGGTACGCGCTCTGCTCGAGAAGGAGGACCCCGACACCCCGGTGGTCTTCGTGGTCGACGACGAGGCCCCCGAGAACGTTCGCATCTACGGCTTCGCGAAGCTCGCGGGCAACGTCACGAGGTACGCAGTCCCTGCCGAGATGCAGGACCGCACGGCGTACTACCTGGGCTCCCTCGGGAGGCTCGTCGAGGGCCGGGCGTCGGAGCGGCCCGACGAGGACGAGTACTACGAAGACCTGTCCGAGGCGACGCTCGACGACGTCAAAGACGTCTTGGAACGAGCCGGCGAGAACGACCCCTACATCGTCGTACCCGCGGCGTTCAACCAGACCGGCGTCAACTCGCATTCGTTCAGCTTCGGTTATGACGAGGGCACCGCCGCAATGGTCCTTCCGCCGAACCATGCGATCCCGCAACCGGTGGCCGTCGACGACCCGCTTCCTCCGTCGGAGACCGAGGACGGGTCGATCCTGCGGGTCCCGATCATGCTCGTCGTCCTGGCGCTCCTCGCCATCCCCGGCTGGTTGCTGATGAAGTCGGTGTTCCCCGAAGCCGGTCTCAGCGACGCGCTGGGCCTCGTGCCGGCGCTTGCCGCCGCCCTGCTCGCATTCTCCGGGATCGTCGTCCTTGCCGTAGCGCGGGCTCCGTTCGGCGTCGGGCTCGAATGGGCCGCGTACGTCCTCGCGCTCGTCGTCTCGGGGGTGCTGTTCCTCCGAGGGCGGCGTCCGGCCGCCGCCGCGTAGGCCGGGGTGCCCCCCCAGAAGCCAGCGCTCCGCCCGCTCCACGCCCTCGCCGCCGCGGGCCTCGCCGTAGGGCTCGTCACGTCGCTGATCGGCGGCGTCGGGCCGGGTGTCGTCGCCCTGTGGTCGTTCACGGTCGCCGCGGTCGCGCTCGCGTTCGCGTTGCCGTTGCCGTGGGCGCTCGTGTCGCCGCTCTACATGGGCATCGCGGGATGGCTCGTCGACATGCTGCCGTTCGTGATCCTCGCCGGATGGACGGCGGTCACCGTCCGGTGGGGGATCACGCTGTTGCGCGAGCGCCGCCTTCCGCGCGGCGGGCGGTGGATATGGCTCCCGATCTTCCTCGTCGTCTGGACGGGCCTCGGCGTCCTCGTGATCACGTCGCTCGACTTCAAGCACTTCCTGTTGCTGCTCGGCATCCAGGTGGTGGCGAGCGCCGCGGTGCTGACGGTCGTGGACGCGCTGCCGTCGCACGAGGACCGCGTCCGGCTCGCTTCCGGCCTCGTCGGCTTCGTCGTGATCCTGTCGGTAGCGGTCCTGCTCCAGTGGGTCGGCGTGCCGATCGAGAGCCTGCAGGACTCGAGCGCGCGCCGTCGCGTCGAGACCGCTTACGGGGTCGACGCGTTCCCGAACAACATCGGGATGATCAAGTACGCGCGCTCGGTGAACGCGGGGTCGCTGGAGCTGCGGCGGGCGGTCACCGGTGTCGCGGAGGAGAACCCGGCCCTGCCGGCATTCGAGGTGTTCCGGCCGAAGTTCCAGGCCTACGAGAACAGCCTCGTGGTCCGCTTCGAGGGCTCGGCGCGCGCTCAGGAGGCGGAGCTGGCCGGGGCCGGGGTCACGCTCCTCTACGACAACGTGGGGCTCGCTCCCGCGAACACGGTG
>DASQDO010000393.1:0-3554 GCA_035634135.1 Actinomycetota bacterium | reverse complement strand
CGAGGGCATCATCATCGCCGCCTGGGCGAACCAGGCCGAGAAGGCATTCATCTACTGCCGGGGCGAGTTCGCGCTCGGCGCGCGGCGGATGGACCAGGCCCTCAACGAGGCGTACGACCGGGGCTTCCTCGGCAAGGGGATCTTCGACACCAAGTTCGACCTCGACATCGTGCTGCACCGCGGCGCCGGCGCGTACATCTGCGGCGAGGAGTCGGCGCTGCTGGACTCGCTCGAGGGCTACCGTGGCCAGCCGCGGCTCAGGCCCCCGTTCCCTGCGGTCAAGGGCCTCTACGGGCAGCCGACCGTGATCAACAACACCGAGACGCTGTCGACCCTGCCGGCGATCGTCGCCAAGGGCCCCGACTGGTTCAAGCAGTGGGGGAGCGAGAAGTCGCCGGGCACGAAGATGCTCTCGGTGTCGGGTCACGTGCAGAAGCCGGGCAACTACGAGGTCCCGCTCGGCACCTCTCTGACCGACGTCTTGAAGCTCGCCGGAGGCCTGTTCCCCGGGCGCACGTTGAAGGCCGTGATCCCCGGCGGCGCGAGTGCCCCGCTGCTCACGACGACCGACATCCCGATGGACTTCGAGGCGCTCAAGGAAGCGGGGACGATGCTCGGCTCCGGCGCCATCGTGTTCATGGACGACACGACGTGCATGGTGCGCAACGCGCTCGTGACGACCGAGTTCTTCGCCCACGAGTCGTGCGGCAAGTGCACGCCGTGCCGCGAGGGCACGTGGTGGGCCGTGAAGGTCCTCGAACGCATCGAGCACGGCGAGGGCCGCCCCGAGGACATGGACCTCATGCTCGACATCTGCAACGGCATCGACGGGCGGAGCTTCTGCCCCCTCGGGGACGCGGCGTCGTGGGCGCTGCGCAGCAACGTGAAGCTGTTCCGCGAGGAGTTCGAGGAGCACGTCGCGCAAGGCGGCTGTCCCTTCGGCGACGACCATCGGCAGCTCGTCGGCGCGCGCCAATCCGGCGCAGGCCTCGGCGAGGCCGGCATCGGGTCGCAGCCCGCGGCCGGGATCGACAGCGACGGGTGGGAGAAGTGATGGAGAACGTCTCGCTCACGATCAACGGGAACCAGGTCGAGGCCGAGAAGGGCCGCCTGCTCATCGACGTCGCCGAGGAGATGGGCATCTTCGTCCCGCGCTTCTGCTACCACCCCGGCATGAAGTCCGTCGCGGTGTGCCGCATGTGCCTCGTCAAGGTCGAGGGTCAGAACAAGCTGCTCCCCGCATGCGCCACGCCGGTGGCCGACGGCATGAACGTGAACACCGTCGACGAAGAGGCGGTCGACGCGCAGGAGGGCATGCTCGAGTTCCTCCTGATCAACCACCCGCTCGACTGCCCGATCTGCGACCGTGCCGGCGAGTGCCCGCTGCAGGACCAGACCTACGCGCACGGCCCGGGCTCGAGCCGGTATGTCGAGCCCAAGCGGACCTACGAGAAGGCGCTCGAGATCTCCGAGCTCGTCGTGCTCGACCGGGAACGCTGCGTGCTGTGCTGGCGCTGCGTGCGGTTCTGCGAGGAGATCGCGGGCGACCAGTTCATCCAGCTCGTGGACAGGGGGGCCGGCACGCAGATCCTCACGTTCTCCGACGAGCCGTTCGACAGCTATTTCTCCGGCAACACGGTCCAGATCTGCCCCGTCGGCGCGCTGCTCTCGCGTCCCTACCGCTTCGTGTCGCGGCCCTGGGACCTCGACACGTCGCCGAGCGTGTGCAGCTACTGCTCGGTGGGCTGCCCGATCAGCAACGAGGAGCGTTCGGACAAGCTCGTGCGCTGCCAGGCGATGCCCAACGAGAACGTCAACGACTTCTGGGTGTGCGACAAGGGCCGCTACGGCTTCCACTACGTCAACTCCGAGGACCGTCTCGACACGCCGCTCGTGCGCAACTCGTCCGGCGAGTTCGAGCCCGCCGGATGGGGGCAGGCGCTGGAGAAGGTCGCCGGCGCGGTGAAGGACAAGAAGGTCGGCGTCATCGCCGGCGCGCACCTGACGACCGAGGACGCGTACGCGGTCGCGCGGCTCGCGCGCAAGGAGCTGAAGACGAAGGACATCGACTCGCGCGTCCAGGACGACGGCGCGCCCTACGAGCTCGCGCTGCGACTCCACGGAGCCGCGGGCTCGTCCGCGGAGATGCGCGACCTCGAGGCCGCGCGCAGCGTCGTCTGGATCGGCCCCGACCCGAAGGAGACGCTGCCGGTCCTGTTCCTCCGGCTACGCAAGGCAGTGCTCGAGTGCAACACGAAGCTGACCGTGATCGGGCCGCGGCGGATCTCGCTCGACGACTTCGCCGCGCACTCCGTCCGCACGAAGGCCGGATGCGAGGCCGACGCGATCCGCGCCATCGGCACCGACACAGCGGTGGCCAACGACCTCGGCGGACCGATGGTCGTGTGCTGGGGGCCGTCGTCCCCGGGGCGTGACGAGACGGCGATCTTCGACGCCGCGATAGAGCTCGCGCAGGCGAAGGAGGCGAAGCTGCTCGTCTGCCCGCCGCACGCGGGGTCGCAGGGGATGATCGACATGGGCGTCCACCCCGGGCTCGAGCCGGGCTACAAGGTCGTCAAGGAGCCGGGCCGCGGCACGCGCGAGATGCTCGAGGCCGCGGCCGCCGGCGAGCTCGACGCCCTGCTGATCTTCGGTGCGGACCTGATCTCGGACTTCCCCGACGGCGCCCTCGCGCGCAAGGCCCTCGAGACCGTCGGCTTCTCCGCGGTGGTCGAGCTCTTCCCTACCGAGACCGCGCTGCTCGCCGACGTGGTGTTGCCGAGCACCGCGTACGCCGAGCGCGAGGGGACGCTCGTGAACATGGAGCGCCGCGTGCAGAAGCTCGAGCCGTTGCTCGCGGCGAACGGAAGCTCCCTGGAGCCGTGGCGCATCTGCGCGCGGCTCGCTGCGGCGCTCGGCTCCGACTGGAAGATCGGCGGGTTCGAGGACCTGTGGAAGGAGATCGGCAAGGCCAGCAAGCCGCACAAGGGCCTCGACGTCGGAGACCTGACGAAGCCGGTCGAGGCTCCGGCACCGCAGGCCGAGTCCCCTTGGACGACGGACCCGAGCCGGGGCACCGCGATGACGCACGGTCCCGGCGGCCGCTACCCGAAGGGCCACCGCGCCGGGGCGCCGTTCCACACGGGGCAGAACTGGCCGCTGTCGTGGGAGCTGCGCGCGTTCGAGGCCAAGCAGCGCCCGGGGATCGTTCCCGGCGCGGCCGCCAAGCCGGGGATCAAGGAGGGGGCCGAGCGGGCCGTACACGACCCGCGCCCGGGTGAGGGCTTCCGCCTCTACACCGGCCGTTTCATCTACGACTCCGGTCAGATGGTGTCGCGGACGCGCGCCCTTCGTTCGCTCGCCAAGAAGCCCTTCGTCGAGATGAACGACCGCGACGTCAAGGAGCTGGGGCTCGCCGACGGTGACGAGGTCGTCGTGTCCGGCAACGGCGCGGACCTGACGCTCCCGCTGCGGATCGGCGACGTGGCCGAGGTCGCGGTCGGCTCGCCGCCGCCGATCGGCGACGCCGTCATCAACGACGGCCCCGGCGGGCG
>DASQDO010000392.1:0-1717 GCA_035634135.1 Actinomycetota bacterium | reverse complement strand
TACGCGCGCGGCGCGGCCGACAACAAGGGCGACCTCGTCGCGCGCCTGGCCGGGCTCGAGGTCTACCGCGCGGTGCACGGCGAGCTTCCAGTTCACGTGAAGTTCCTCGTCGAGGGCGAGGAGGAGACCGGGTCGAAGTCGTTCCAGTCGATCGTCACCCGCTACGGCGACAAGCTGAAGGCGGACGGCTGCATCTGGGAGGGCATGGGCATCGACCACGTCGGTCGCCCGGAGATCGTGTTCGGCGCTAAGGGACTCGCATACGTCGAGCTCGTCTACCGCGGGCTCGCCGAGGACCAGCACTCGTCGCTCGCTGTCGTCGCGCCGAGCCCGGTGTGGCATCTCGTCGAAGCGCTCTCGACCCTGCGGAGCCCCGACGGCAAGGTCCTCGTCGACGGGTTCTACGAGCACGTCGTCCCGCCGACCGCCGAGGACGAAGAGATGCTGCGGTCCCTCCCGTTCGAGGAGGAGGCCGAGCGCCAGCGGCTGGGCGTCGACTCCTTCGTTGCAGGCGACACCGGGATCGACCTCGTGCGGCGCTACTACTTCGAGCCGACGTGCAACATCGCCGGGATCGTCGCGGGCTTCACGGTCCCGGGTGCCTCGAAGACCGTGCTGCCGAAGGAGGCGATGGCGAAGCTCGACTTCCGTCTCGTCCCCGACCAGGACCCGGACGACGTCGTCGCGAAGCTCCGCCGGCATCTCGACGAGCGCGGCTTCGGCGACATCGAGATCAACCGCTTCTCGAACGAGCACCCGGTGCGGTCGCGTTCCGACTCCGACATCGGGCGGGCGGCGCTCGCCGGCGCGCGGGACGTCTTCGAGGCCGAGCCCGCGGTGTCGCCCATGATGATCGGGACGGGACCGATGCACCCGGTTGCGAGCGCGCTCGGGATCCCGACGGTGTCGCCCGCGGGCGTGTGCCGGCCCGACTCGAACATCCACGCGCCGAACGAGAACGTGCGCGTCGACGACTTCCTGAAGATCGTGGAGTACACGGTGTCGTGGCTGAAGGCGCTGGGCGACCAGGCCTGAGGTTCCTGCTCGACCCGCCGCTCGACGAGGACGCGACTCGGCGGCTGGTCGAGGTGTGGGTCGCCGTGTCGAACGCGGGCGGTGCGGTCGGGTTCGCGCCGCCTCCGCCGGAGGTCGCGTACTCGGACGTAGAGCCGGTGGCGGCAGTGGCGTTGCGTTCCGTGGACGAGGGCCGGGACCATCTAGTCGTCGCGTTCCTCGGTGACGTCCTGGTCGGGCTCGCGTTCCTGGAGCACCGCCCGGGCCCGTTGTTCCGTCACTGGGCGACGGTCAAGAGGTTGCAGGTCCACCCGGCCGAGCAGGGCCGCGGGATCGGGCGCGAGCTGTTGCGTGCGTGCTCGAGGTTCGGGCGGGAGCTGGGGATGGAGGCCCTGCACCTGACGGTCCGCGGGGGCACGGGGACGGAGTCGTTCTACGAAGCCGAGGGCTACGAGCTGATAGCGACGATCCCGCAAGCGATCAGGCTGTCGCGGGCCGACACGAGAGACGAGCTCTACATGGTCAAGCGCCTCTAGCCGAGCCTATGGTGCCCGCCACACGCGCTGTTAGCGTCGGGTGGTATCCAGTCAACGCCAAGTCACTCGAGCTCCGCGGAGGTCGCTCCCTGTCTTTCTCGGATGAAGCTCTCGGATTGCTGAGGCAGATGGCCGGTGGTCGCGCCGAGTTCCGGCCAGACCAGCTC